>NZ_JBDGBK010000154.1:0-3401 GCF_040910045.1 Enterococcus sp. RTP21361st1_A6_RTP21361_211029
GCGTCAATTGATAAATTGAGATTTTGCAGAACAACATGGTCGTCGTAGGAGAAGTTTAAATCTTGAATTATCAAAAGTTCAGACATATGAAACTCCAGATTCTATAAAAGCAGCAAGCATCATTAAAATAAAAGACATGGCTATTAGAGCAATATCTGTTGAAATGATCTTTTTCATATTAAATGGCAAACCTAGTTGGAGACGAAGAAGTAGTCTATGTACTTCAAAGGAGACAAGGATGCCAATAATAAAGCTTGATATCTCAAAGAGCGCATGAGGAGCAATACCCGTAATTAGTGGACTCCATCCATAGTTTGCCACAATACCGGGTGTAATAAGTCCTAAATTAAACATGGTATAGCAAGGAAGAACCAATCCTCCGACTCCTAGCGTTGTTAAACCAAGCACAATAGTAATCAGTAAAACTGTATAATTATGCTTCAATAACTCCATGAAATCGAGATGAACCGGGTTCATGGTCTGAGGGAGTCCAATGCCATGAATGGTACCCGTAATAAAGCTTACAATAAGCGCAAGTACAATGACTATGGTGAAAGCGACTCTAGAACAAATTATTGAGCGTAAGTTTGTGTTTAAGTTAAAACACTCTATGAAGGTTCCAACACATCCGAGAGTGAGAGAAAATGTTAGGGCAAAAGAAATGACGATAAAGACCGTTTTCCAAATATCTCCATGAATTAAACTAAAAGATGCGCCTAGTATTGTTGCGAGAAGAGTAAAGAAAATAATAAGTCTTGATGGAGTCTGTGTAATCTTCGAGAAAACACTAACACCAGAAATATCTCTCATTTCTATTTTATGAAAATCAAGCATAAGTGAGCTGTTCATCTTCGTGACAGTGCGGAAAGCGTCATAAGTAGGGCGCAATGTCCAGATAGAGGCTACTAGGGCGAGCGGTATGGAAAGGAGGATTAACAGACTCCAGAGATATACCTGTCCCTTTAGTAGGGATATCTGTATTAATAGTGCTGCCGAATAGACAGTGCCAAGTGTTGCAACCTGTAAAAACAGATGTTTATTTTTTGCCTTAAAGAGCGAATCCATTAGGGAGGGCGAAAGTATTTTCATCAATCTAAGCGACTTGAGTTCAAAACCGAATTCGAAGATATCTTTGTAATGTCCGGTTATTGAGCGTGTCAAAGCAGTGCTCATCAAGAAGATTTCTAAAAAAGCAATAGTCGCTAAAGCCCAGCTATTATATACATAGTGAGCAGTTATAAAATTGACTGAAACAAAGATCCAAAATTCAAACGGTATAAAGATCTGCAGTCGAGAGTGTCCACAGTCCGGTTTGTATCGTCGTTCTAGACTTTTGTAAAAAGTTGAGAAATTTGTAAAATTAAGCACTGTCTTTTCGTAGTTGCGGACATAATTCGACCGTATTACAATGTCAGCATCTGTTCTTAGGGTTTGTGTTGTAATTAGTATTCGTCTAAATATATACACTCCGACAGATGCTACGAGGATAATGGTGAGGTAAAGGATCGGACTAATATGGTTGAACTCATCAATATGCCGTGAAATGCTATGACTGATAGTCGCAATTATAGAGTTAATGTCGTCGTTTGTTTTCGCTACAAATGTAGATCCGACTCCGTAGCTATAAACGGACATCTTAGTATATGAAATCAATTTATATAGGAAATCAAAGAAAAAGTAAGCTATAATCGAAAAACAGCATGCAGAAAAAGCGTATGCTAAAATCGCTCTTGTCCCCAATGGAAGGAATTTATGGAAGAATCTATAGTATGTTCCCATCATTACTAGAAGATTGACAAATACAATAAGAAAAATAGTTGTGAGTTTGAATGTTGGTGCGAGGACGAACACTACCCCGAGTGTGAAACCAAGGCTGTCGATGGTAGTTTCAAGTATTCGAGCATCAATTATAGTAGAAAGCAGCCGAGATGGCGAGATAGATTGTGCGGCCCAGTATTGATAATCGATAGTTTTAAAATAGTCCGATGTTGAAAACAGCAAAGGGCTACTTACTTGTATCGTCATAATCAGCAAGAGCATTATTACAAAAAATGGTATATACACCCTGTCAAAGCGCGATGTTGCGAGATGAAAGAAGATTATCGTTACAACGAATCGAAAGATCGTTCTAACTATCGTCAATAATATAATCCCCAAATTATTACGAGTCATTGACATGAGAAAACGACGTTTATTAACCATTGTCATTTTTGCAATTAGAATTGTTTGCTTCAATTCATTCAACGTTACCGCCTATCGAAAAGCTACTGGGGATTGCCCAATGGAACCCTCCAGTAGCTTGCCCAAAAAGAATTCTTGACGCCTATCGACATTTACAGGTGTTGGTCATTGATTACCAAGCGGCTGCTGCAGCAGCACCTCGTTCGGCGACAATCTTTTTGACTGTCGCAACAAAGGCTGACCAACCCATGGTTAGAATTGCATCTACACCACCGCTAAGAATCGTAGTAATTGCGAGGATTATTGTGACTAGTGTAGATCCAGTCAGAATGATACTCACTATACTCGTGGCTACAGCTGTGCTTACGCCCAATGTGCCAGCAATCTTAAACAACAACATCATGAACCTTGCTTTCTTTTTGTGAGATGTATTCGAGCGACCCGAACCAATATGATCGCTAAAACAAGTGGTACTACTACCCATTTAGGGAATTGCATTGCACTGAGAATCACTGCAAGTGCAATCATCAATGCGTATGCCAGAATTTCCCACCATCTTGGGGTAAAACGATGAAGTGTGTTTTCTTTTTGTTCTTGCATAAAACCTCCATTCCATGCTGCATCGATTGCCATTTACAATGTGACAGGCATAGAACATTGGCATAAGCAGGAGCTGCATTAACACTCTCCGTCCGCTAATCTACGTCTGCAGATTGTGTATAGAATCTGGATAGACGCTTTCGCTTGGCTTTTTAAGGTGAATAGCCTTGGCTTCAGCGTCTTGTCTAATCTGAGTCCAGTTGTGTTTTTTATGACGAAGACACCGTAAGACCTTTCCGCTTACGGTTTAGTCTCACGTTGTTCTTCAATGAATCACCCCTTTCTTTTGACTGAATTATTGCGTCCACTTGCTATGGCAGTCATGTGTCTTGACAAAGTCAACTAACTTGACTCACTCCTGCCAGTACTGAGCGCATTACCAGCAAACGTAGGTTTTTAGAGACGGACCATACCAACAATGGCATGAAAGCTCTAAGAAGCACACGTCTGAGAGCGCTCATAATGAGTCTCTCTTACAGTTATTCGTCTGATGAGTTTGCCAGACGTTGAGAGTTCTCAACTTCTTGTGATAACCCTCGCTTTTATAATCGCACTATAGCTTGGACGCCGATTATAAAAGAGCTGTTTTGTCATCTATAGATGACAAACTTTGCTGAGGA
>NZ_JBDGBK010000155.1:0-3378 GCF_040910045.1 Enterococcus sp. RTP21361st1_A6_RTP21361_211029
GGGTATTCGGATTATCGTGTGGAACTCCCCAAATAAATAGATAATGTTTATCTTATCGTAAATCGGATAATAGTGTGGAATTATTACAAACCCTCCTAATTGCTCACAAAAAAACTCTCCATTTAATAATAAGTATTTCAATACAAAATCTCTTTTCATAAAGTATCTTCTTTCTATTGACTCTAACGTAACGTAATACTTTATAATGGTAATTGTAATTGAAGGAGGTGCAAAGTGATGGATATGAAGATAAAAGAAGTGGCAGAATTGGTTGGTGTTAGTATTCGTACACTTCATCATTATGATCAGATTGGATTGCTGACCCCAAAAGAAACCACTGATTCTGGTTATCGACTCTATTCAGAAGAAAACCTTGAAACATTACAACAAATTTTATTTTTCAAGGAACTTGGATTCACCTTAAAGGAAATTAAAAAGATTATTAACAGCCCTTCATTTAACCGACAAGAAGCATTGATTTTACAACGAAAAATGTTGATTGAGAAACGAAATAAAGTCGATAAAATGATTAAAACCATTGATAAGACGATTAAACATATGGCGGGAGAAATACAAATGACAAATGAAGAGAGGTTTGAGGGAATTAAATTTGGATTCAACCAATTTGAAGAAGAGGCTCGTCGCCGTTGGGGAAATCAATCTATCGATGAGATAAACACAAAACTAAAGGGAATGTCCAAAGATGAACAAAATGATTTATCTGATAGATGGGATATGATCTTCAATAAACTTGCATGCCTTCGTGATCAATCCCCCGAATCCCAAGAGGTACAAGCAACAATTAAAGAATGGTATGACTTTTTAAATAAAAACTTTAGTAAGTACTCTCTTGATGCCTTTTATGGATTAGGTCAACTCTATATTAATGATGAACGTTTCACAAAAAATATAGATCAGTATGGTGAGGGTTTAGCAAAACTCATGAGTGAGGCGATGAAGGTCTTTACGAATAATCAAATAAGAGGTGGTAGCAATGAAAATAATAATTGAGGACACAATTGAACAATACGAAAAATTGTTTTCAATGGAAGAAGATAAAGAAAATTTTTATCGGTACTCAATGATGAAGCCCTTTGAAAAGATGTGGAATATGATTAATGTTCCATTAAAGGCTAAGCAACCTAATGGGTATGATGTAATAATGGCTACAAATATGCTTGGCTATCTTAATGTATCAGATACTCAAACTGGAAGACAAGCATTAGAAAGTTTAAAAGAAATTCAGGCTCTTCAAACAGCTCATAGCACCTTGAATCATTGTATTGATTTTATTGAAAAAAATAATATAAATATTAACGCTGATGAATTGAGATTTGGTATGTATATAGCTGACCCGAAGAAGCTCGAATTACAAAAAGGTTATTGTGGTTTTGGAGGAATTCCAGGGTTTATTCAAGTATCTATTTACCCAAACTCCTATAATATTCCAAGGATTCCTGCTGTAATTGCACATGAATTCCATCATAATATCCGTTTTTCATATTTTGATTGGGATCATGGAGACGTTACTGTTGGTGATTACTTAATTATAGAGGGTTTAGCTGAGTCATTTGCAAAAGAAATTTATGGAGAAAATCTTTTAGGACCTTGGGTTACTTCTTTTGATAAAGAGGACTTAGAATATTCAAAAGAAGTTATAAAGGATGCTTTAGATATTAAAGGATTTGCTGAGGTCAGCAGTTATATGTTTGGTGATACCATTGCAAAGGAACAAGGCTATCAACCTGTTGGCTTATCACCATTTGCAGGTTATGCAGTAGGCTACCAAGCAGTACAGTCTTTCATGGAAACCAATAATGTGGGAATAGAAGAAGCTACCTTACTTGGCACAGATGAAATACTAAGCAATTGTGGACTGTTTTCTAAATAACCTGTTTGTACTAATGAAGGCATTACTGTGATAGCTAAGTAATGCCTTTCTTATTTAATTGCAATTCATATGATTTTCTTATTAAATGCTCAATAAAACAAAGGAAAATGAAATAATGACAACTAATATGCTCAATCTACCAAGTTTTAAGATTCTTGATATGAAGGAGAGTGAATATGATTATAGGTTCTTAGTTGAGACTATATTGCCACCTCCTTCTTATTGCCCAAAATGTGGTACGGTTGCTAATCTATATAAGCATGGTAAAAAGGAACAATTATTCTTTGATTTGCCGATGCACGCTAAACGAGTTGGGATCTTTGTTAAGAGACAACGTTACAAATGTAATGAGTGTGGGGCTACATTCTTTGAAAGTCTTCCAGATATAGATGAAGGGCGTTCTGTTACTAATAGGCTAATTAATTGGATTCAAGAAACAAGCCTTGAAATGACGTTTACCAGTGTTGCAGAAGAGATTGGCGTTGACGAAAAGACTGTACGAAACATCTTTAATGACTACGTTGATGAGCTTGAAGCTCAAACTGATTTTAGAACTCCTAAATGGCTTGGTATTGATGAAGTCCATTTACTTAAAAACTATCGTTGTGTCATCACAGATGTTGAAAACAAGTCAGTAATTGACATCTTACGAAAACGTAATAAAGATAATGTTATCAGTTATCTTTCAAAGCTCCAAGACATTGATAAAATTGAACTTGTAGCAATGGATATGTGGAATCCTTATAAGAGTGCTGTTAACACAGTGATACCACATGCCAAAATTGTAATTGACAAATTCCATGTCGTTAAATTAGCTAATGAAGCCTTAGAGAAAATCCGAAAAGCTAACCGTCAAAATGTTACAGCCAAAGAACGTAGACAACTGATGAGAGATCGTTATGTGCTTCTTACAAGGAGTAAAGACTTAACAGACTTTGATGACCAGATAAAGCTACAAGTATGGACTCAAAACTTTCCATTACTTGGACAGGCTTATGAACTCAAAGAGCAATTCTTTGACATCTATGAAGCTGAATCAATCAACGATGCCTATAAACTCTATCAAGATTGGGTGTCAAATGTACCTAAAGAATTAATGGCTTATTTTGAAGATCTGATTAAAGCTATGAGTAATTGGGAAGAAGAAATATTCAACTATTTCAATTCTCCTATTACAAACGCTTATACGGAATCCCTCAATCGTTTAATTAAGACAATGAACCATGTTGGTCGTGGTTACTCTTTTGAAGCCCTTAGAGCAAAGATTTTGTTTACTCAAGGCTATCGTAAAGTTAAAAAGAAAAAGAAATTCAAAGAAGTTGAAGTTACTTTTGGAAAAATGTTACCTGATCAATTCCCAAGTTGGTCACAAACTGGTTATGAATGGGTGTATGAAGAAATTTATGGTGCTGATTTTTCCACACTGTCTAAGGCTATGGAAGAGGGTACTTTTTAACCCTCTTTCCACACTATTTTCCGATTACCCT
>NZ_JBDGBK010000156.1:0-3342 GCF_040910045.1 Enterococcus sp. RTP21361st1_A6_RTP21361_211029
GTTAAGTCGAAACGTTCTGGTAATAAGAAATCTAATTGGATCGTGGAAAGCGTTTCTTCCATGCCCAAAGCAGTTTTTACTTGAACGTCTAATTTTGGACCATAGAACGCTGCTTCCCCTTCTGCTTCGAAATAATCCAAATTCAATTCATCCATCGCTGCTTTCAGCATGGTTTGGGCATTTTCCCACATCGCATCATCATCAAAGTATTTATCTTTGTTTTCTGGATCACGATAGCTTAAACGGAAGCGGTAATCTGTTACATTGAAATCTTTATAGACTTCAACCATCAAATCCAAAGTCCGTTTGAATTCATCTTTGATTTGATCAGGACGAACAAATGTATGTCCATCATTTAGAGTCATTTCCCGAACCCGTTGCAACCCAGAAAGAGCGCCAGATTTTTCGTAACGGTGCATCATCCCTAATTCAGCGATTCGAATCGGCAATTCACGATAAGAGTGAATATCGTTTTTGTAGACCATCATATGATGAGGGCAATTCATTGGACGAAGAACGAGCATTTCCCCATCTCCCATGTCCATTGGCGGAAACATATCTTCATGATAATGATCCCAGTGTCCTGAAGTCTTATAAAGGTCAACATTGGCCATGATTGGTGTATAAACGTGTTGGTAACCCAAGCTTACTTCTTTATCCACGATGTAGCGCTCAATGGTACGACGAATGGTTGCACCTTTTGGCAACCAAAATGGTAGACCAGCACCAACTTCTGGAGAGAGCATGAATAAGTCTAACTCTTTCCCTAGCTTGCGGTGATCCCGCTCTTTGGCTTCTTCTCGTAAACGAATGAATTCTTTCAACTCTTTTTTGTCAAAGAACGCTGTTCCATAGACCCGTTGCATCATTTGGTTATTTGAATTTCCACGCCAGTAAGCTCCTGCCACAGATAAAAGTTTGAACACTTGAATCCGTCCTGTTGATGGCACGTGAGGCCCGCGACATAGATCAACAAACTCTCCTTGTTGATAGGCAGTAATCGTTTCATCTTCTGGTAGTTCACTGATCAATTCTACTTTATATGGATCTTCAGCAAATAGTTCTAAAGCTTCTTTTTTCGATAATACACGACGTTCGATCGGTAGATTTTCTTTAACGATTTTCATCATTTCTGCTTCAATTGCTGGTAAATCTTCGGCAGTTACAGGGCTTTCTCCATTATCTGTATCATAATAGAATCCTGTATCGATAGCTGGTCCCACGCCAAAATGAATGTTTGGATAAAGGCGACGCATCGCCTGAGCCATTAAGTGAGCTGCTGAATGGCGAACCAAGCCTAAAGCATCCTCATGATCCGGTGTGACGATTTCGATTTGTGCATCCTCTTCAATCCCTCGATCAAGATCAATCAACCGACCATTGACCTTTCCTGCTAAGGCTTTTTTCGCTAAACTTTTAGAGATTCCTTCAGCAATTTCTTTTGTTGTGATGCCAACTGCAAATTCTTTTTTCGCCCCATCTGGGAATGTAATTGTTAGTGTCATTTGTTTTCCCCCTACTGATTTATTTGATCAATGAATGATTCGAACCAAAAAAAGTCCTAGTATCAGATAACGATACTAGGACGAAGATTTCGTGGTTCCACCTAATTTCAAATACAACAACGCTGTATTTCTTTGACGGGATAACGGTACGACCGCCTTTGTTTCAACAAAGGTTTGAAAAAGTGGTCATCCATTGGTTTTCTTCCAGGAAATTTTCAGCCGTGATTTCCCTCTCTTATCGAAGACTCTCAAATTCAGGTGTCTTTTTCATCAATCAATTATGGCTTCATTTAACCACTATCTGCTTAAAAAATCAAGTAAATTATTTCCAATCACCATTAACTGCATACTGTCCTTTTTTCATTTCGTTGATAATGACATGAATATGTTCTTTAGGTGCCCCAGTATTTTTGTGGACTGCTTCAGTAATTTCTTTCATCATATTGGTCAATTGTTCTTGCGATCGGCCTTCTACTAATTCTACATGAATAAATGGCATAGTCATCACTCCTCTGTTCATTAGTATACGCTTCTTAATTATGCTCTGCAATAACCTGCTCTATTATCGAATGACTGTCCCTTATCAAGAATAAGCGTTTCTGACAATCTAAAGATTCTTCCATTTCATTTGGCTGGATCTTCACGCCATTTTCTCGAATGCCATTTTTGAACATACTTCATCACCTTACTGGCCTCCTCTTCATGGTACAAAAATTGATGTTGTCTGCTTACATAACGAGCAATCTCATCAAATAGTTGAACGATTTTCCATAAGGATTCGCCGCAAGTTTCAACAGATGAAAAACAAAGTGCCGTCAACCGCTCATACTCTTCTTCTGATAAATAATTTTGAAGATAT
This sequence comes from Enterococcus sp. RTP21361st1_A6_RTP21361_211029, assembly GCF_040910045.1. Taxonomy (NCBI): domain Bacteria; kingdom Bacillati; phylum Bacillota; class Bacilli; order Lactobacillales; family Enterococcaceae; genus Enterococcus; species Enterococcus sp. RTP21361st1_A6_RTP21361_211029. The sequence goes on from NZ_JBDGBK010000156.1 coordinate 2,365, forward strand.
TTATGGTTCTTTCCGGTACTGAGACGATAGTCTGCTTGATGCGCTAGATACCAGTCATATTGCCGAAGCAACTCTTGCCAGCAAATTTGGTACAAATGGTCGGCGGCATAGAAAAGCTGATTTCTGACAAGCCCTTTGACGACATAAGTCGCTACCCACCAAAATTCGTTACAACTGTCATGAAACGATTTTTCTGTCGGTGGTTTAATCCAAAAGATAGAGGCATCAGGAACTGTCATTCCCTGCAGAAATTCTTTTGGATCATAGAGACGCTCAAGAAAGGGTTCAGCTTGCAACAAATGGATCAATTCAACCGGGCAAAGCATCAAGTCTATGCGATTGCCATCTTCAAAATGCATCAAGAATGTAAAACGTCCTCCCAAAGAGGGTTGCGAAAGCACAGAACTTTCTGGAGTCTGCATGATCATGATCTGTCCGAATTCTTCCAGCCAGCTAGGTTCTGCTATTAGTTCTTGCATATTGTCAACAATATAAACGATATCATAATCTTGAAACCGATCGCTTATTGCATTAGGTTCTCGCCGGGACCCAGAGATTGCGATTGCTTGGACACCTATTTTTTGACCAACTCGTAAAATCACTGCTAGCATTTCAGCTTCATTCCGCACAGCTATCCTCCCTTTCTTTGATCAAATTGATCTCAAAAGCATACTTAAATTTTACCATAGAACGATTTTTCAGACGACATTCGCAAAGATTATATGCTATAATTTTATGTCGCAATTTTTTTAAGGAGGATTCCTTGTGAACGAACGTCAAAAAGAACAACTACATGTCGATGATACGATCGCATTGATTCGAAGAGAACAAATGGTCTTAGCGCAGCAAAAAGCGGACTTGGCTACAAAAATGGAGGATCAGTTAAAAGAGATTTCCGAAAAGAAGATTCGTGGTGGTGACAGCGAAGCTTTTTACGAATCTGTTGTTGAATATCAGCAACACGAGCAAGAATTGCTG
>NZ_JBDGBK010000157.1:0-3302 GCF_040910045.1 Enterococcus sp. RTP21361st1_A6_RTP21361_211029
GCCTCCATTTCAGCAAGAGCTTCATCTAATTCAAGTAAGGTTTCCTGATTTTGGATAAGTTGATCGAGAAGAGGAGCGAGTTTTGGATTTTCAGCTGTCAGTGCTTCTAGTCTTTGAATAAACCACTGTTGTTTGGCAGCAAATGAAAAGGGGGCTTTCATTGTCAGCAGCTGCTGATAGTCGATCACAAATCGCCGTTTCTCTTTTTCTGTTTTATACATTAACTGATCGAGAACGAGAACCGGTAAGATGGTCATTTGGTATTTTTGTGCCATTAAAGTTAGAGGTCGCAAAATTTCAGAAAAACTGGCTCCTTCTTTTCCACCTAGTTGAAATTCTTTGGCTGCAACGCCTGTAGAAAGAGCAAAGCCGATTTCTTTATTTAATAAGTAGGGTTTGGCTGCCTCCCAAACCGTATCGATCCAACATTTCATTTTTGCAGGAACTTGGTACCAATAAAGGGGGAACTGGAAAATCAGACGATCGATCGTTTGCAATCGTTCTAACTCAATCTCTAAATCAAAATCCCCCGCAACTTTGTCAAGCATATGAACACTGACATTAGGCATCTTGGCACTTTCGCTAAAAAAACGTTGAGATAAAGAGTCGTCATAGGACGGATGACTGGCAATAACTAATGTTCTAATCATAAAGAAAATCAATCCTTTCCCTATAGATGTAACATAATTCTGCCAAAAACGGAACTACTCTGCTTTTAAATTAGAAGGATAAATGTGAGAGAGGCTAAAGTCATTATTGGTTCAGTGAAATCTTTACTGACTTGAATCGTCCGTCTTTTTTTGCTATACTGTTTAGTGAATTGAATAGAAGACAGACAAAGGTTGAGCATTTCGATGCTTCAAGGATCACGTTCTCCAAGGGGTGAGGAGAACATTCTTGAAGGCGTGCCGATCTTTTTTTTGAAGGCATACTTCTTTACGAGGTATGCCTTTTTTGTGTCTATTTTTCAATTGTCTTGTTTACTTTGACAATAGGAGGGATATTTTGATGGAAGAGGCACTGAAACGCCTGCAAGAGGCAGAAGCCTATAATCAACAGCAGATGCAGCAATTGCAACGGGCGCTGTCTGATTACGAAGAAGAGAAGCAGGAGGAACTACAACAGCGTGTACTTGAATTGAGAGCAGCATGTCTGCGTGAACAGTCCGCACTTGAACAACAATTACAACAAACGTTGCAAAAAACGACGGAACAGATCGAAGCAGAGAAACAACAGTTTATTGCAGATCTCCAAGAAAATGTTCGTCGCTGTCAAGAACAAGTGGTCGATCAGATCGTTGAAGGAGTGATCCAAACTTATGGCAGTCACGAAACTAAGTAAGCTGACCTTGATCGCCCCCGAAAACCATCAAGAGCGGTTATTGAAAAAACTGCAAAGCTTACAGATGGTTGAGATTGAAGATGTCTTTGAAAATGCAGAAAATCAACCATGGCTCAAAGAATTTTTTGCTGATTATCAACAAGAGACAGCGACTAGCTACGCAGAGACGCTTCGCAGGATCCAAGAAGCAATCTTGTTCATCCGGCGACAAGGCGGAAGCGGCAAAATACGAGAGTGGCAACGCCAATCTTTACAACTGCCTGCATTTGAAGACTCCTTTCAAGAGCAAACTGTCTTGACGCTTGTCGAACAAATTGAAGAGTTGCAGTTGCAATGGCAAAAAAATCATGAAGCGATGCAAGCCGCTTCTCAATCAGAAACCTGGGGAATGGAATGGCAAAACCTGGATGTTTCTCTCGAAGAAAAAGAGTTGGCATTTGCCACTTTCTTTTGTGGCAGTGTTGAAAGTTCTCATTGGGAAGCCATATCAGCGACCCTCAAACAACTTGATGCTGTTTACCTGGAAATGATTTATTCGGATACAAAAAAGACAAATTTCAGTTGTCTTTACCCGAAGAAGCTTTCTGCAGAAGTTGAGAATGTTTTTCAGCGATATAGTGTAAAAAAAGAAAATACGGACAGTCTGAAAAAACCAAAAGTGCTGTTGCACGAGGCCCAGGCAAAACTGCGAGAGCTAGCGGATCAGCGAAAACAGCTGGCAAATCAGATTGGCACGTATAAAACTAAGATTGCTTGTTTGCAGCAAGCAGAAGAATATTTTTTGACAAAAGAACAACGAAAAATGGTACGAAAACGATTGGTCACTGGCAAACATCATACTGTTTTGAGAGGCTGGGTCGCGCAACAAGATCAACAGACTCTTGAAAAAGAGCTGGCAGATTCTTTTAACGGCGAAGTCTATTGCTCATTCAATGAACCTACCTTAGAAGAATTGACTGCGAATCAAGTTCCAGTCAAACTGCAAAATGCTTCGTTTATCAAACCATTTGAAATGTTGACGGAAATGTATAGTTTGCCTAAATATGATGAGATCGACCCAACGCCTTGGATGACACCTTTTTATTATGTCTTCTTTGGGATGATGGTTGCTGATTTGGGCTATGGCGGATTGATGGCACTGGTGACCACTATTGGCCTGCACTTTTTCCGTTTACCTAAAGGGACGAAACGGTTTATGAAGCTGTTTCAAACATTATCCGGTCCTACGATGATTTGGGGATTGATCTATGGCTCGTTTTTTGGAGCGACTTTGCCATTTCATTTGTTATCGCCAGCGAAAGACTTTATGGCTATTTTTGGATTATCCATGATTTTTGGAGGGATCCAATTGTTTACAGGTCTTTATTTGGCCGCGAAGGAAAATATTCGCAAGAAAGATTTTTTAGCAGCTGTCAATCAAGGCTTTTCTTGGCAAGGCTTGCTGGCGGGACTTTTGGTTGCTGCTGCTGGAAATTGGCTCTTTACCGCCCCAGCACTCGTCACATTAGGATTGATTATAGCAGGACTTAGCGGGCTGCTGATCGTGATTGTGCCGATCATTAAAGGAAAGTCCAAAGTTGGCGGTTTTTTCATGGGGATCTATGATCTCTATGGGGTAACAAGCTATATTGGCGATTTTGTCAGCTATAGTCGTTTGATGGCGTTAGGGATCTCTGGCGGCAGTATCGCCGCTGCCTTTAATTTATTAGTGGGCTATATGCCGCCGGTAGCACGATTTTCTGTTGGGATCATTCTGTTAGTGATCTTACAGGCGCTAAATATTTTTTTGTCATTACTAAGTGCTTACGTGCATGCAGCGCGTTTACAATATGTAGAATTTTTTGGCAAATTCTTTACAGGTGGCGGCCGGGCGTTTGACACCTTTAAGCCGAGTGAAAAATATGTCGATTTTGAAAAAGAAAACGGAGGAAAGAAAGATGATTGATTACTTGATTAATAAC
>NZ_JBDGBK010000158.1:0-3212 GCF_040910045.1 Enterococcus sp. RTP21361st1_A6_RTP21361_211029
ATTGCTGCAATCTGCCAGATCTCAGTGAGAGAAGTAGTATCTCTAACAACTGTTGCAATCAATCCTAAGAAAGTTGCCAAAAGCCATGAACTAAATCCCAGTAGGAATCCTAGACAATATTTTTCCAGCACATAGCCCACTCGAGTAATAGGTAAAGTGAATAAAAACGCATACCCATTGTCAAATTCATCATAGCTGATAGTGCTTAATGTGAATAAAGAAAGCGCAAAGGTTAAGAAACCTAGTGGGAATGATACATCCTCTGTAAACGAGATCATTCCTATTACAATCAAAAGAATAACCAAAAAGAAATTTTTTTGTGTGGCCATCAATTTAAAATCTTTTACCAACAAACCTGTCATTATTCACGCCCCCTTACCATCATCATAATCACTTCATCAATTGATCCTTTTTCAATGACTATTTTAGGAAAATTCTCCATATAAAATTGTTTTTGATTCGTTAAACAACTATACCCATAGCTTTCTTCTTTGTATCGGAGAATAAATTGTTTATCCAGTTCTTTGTATTGCTCCGGATCAACTTTCAATAGTGCATAATCACTTAACAAGACATCGGTCTCTTCGTGTAAGATCATTCGTCCATCATGGATCATATAAAGATCATCACAAAGTGTTTCTAAATCACTAGAGATATGGGAACTGATCAAAATCGCACACTCTTCATCTTTTTCCATGAACTCTCTCAACATCAAAAGTAATTCATCTCTGGCAATCACATCCAAGCCAGCTGTCGGCTCATCTAAAAGCAACAATTTAGCGTGATGCGATATAGCTACTAATACTTTTAGTTTTGCTTTCATCCCTGTTGAAAAATCGTTGAGTCTTTTATCCACTGGTAGTTGGAATCGCTGAATTTGTTCGGTAAAAAAGTCTTCGTCAAATTCGCTATACATTGTCCGTAAAATCGGAACAATATCTTTAATCCTTAAATAGCCGCTGAAGCCAGAATCGGATAAAACAACACCTAACTTTTCCTTCTCTTTTGGGGTGAGTTCTTTACTATCCTTGCCTAAAAGTGTGATCTTCCCACTGTCAAAAGGAATTAAACCAAGAGCTGCTTTAAACGTAGTACTTTTACCTGCTCCATTTTGACCAATCAACCCTGTGATAGTACCTTTTTGAACTTCTAATGAACAATCAAGAGAAAAATTATCATACTGCTTTTTTAGATGCTCAATTTTCAACATGTTTCAACCCTCCAATATCAATTCAAACAAACTTTTTATCTCTTCATCACTAATCCCGCAACGTCGCCCTTTTAGAATTGCTTGTTCCAAGTCTTGTTCCAGCTCCTTTTTTTGCTCTTCCAATAAAAGCTCTGTATTGGTAGCAGCTACATAAGTTCCTTTCCCGTGAACCGTTACTGTAAAACCTTCAGATTCTAACGTATCATAGGCTTTTTTGACCGTTAAAGCACTGATCTTTAATTCTTTTGACAGTGTGCGGACAGATGGCAACGGATCATTCTCATTCAGCTCCCCATTTCGAATATGCCCTTTGATTTGATCGACAATCTGCTCATAAATCGGCACCATTAAGGAAGTATTAATAATCAATCTCACATTTTCTTCCCCCTTCTCGTTGCAAACAGTATATAACAGTACACAACTGTTATCAAGTGTTATATACTGTTTATTAAAAAAATTTTGAGTTTTTACTGAACATAAACAAAAAAAGCTAGGCAAAAGCCTAGCTGAGAACACGATTTAATCGTGAAAGATAGATAGTTATTTCATGCGTATGATAATTGTCCCACCTATAACACTCACAATCATTATGCCGAGGACAAGCATCCAACTCGCCTTCTCATCATTTGTCTGTGGAAGTTTTTTATCATTCGTTTTATTTGAAGCGTTTAAGGCAGCAGAGTGACTTGATTCTGATTGATTGTTCTGAGTCCCTAATATGGACGAATCAGTTGTGTTTGGTTCTGTCGTACTTGGTTCTGTCGTACTTGGCTCCGTTACGCTTGGCTCTGTGACACTTGGCTCTGTCGTACTTGATGTTTCTTTTTTAGTATTGGTAATAATGATGGTACCATCCTCATTGGTTACCGCACTTTCAAAGTCATCTGGAACATTGACTTCTTCGACAGTGTAAAAGAAATCTTCCCCTTGGTTATTGTACTTTGGTAATACTACATTTTGGCCTTCAACTGGGACTTTTGTGCGTGTTCCTTGATAGCCCTCGCCTTTATTCGAGGTTAAACTATCTGACATTTGCCAACTTTCAGCACTAACGGTGGTTGTTCTTTTGACTTGGTATTCGATCTGATCAGGAATCTCAGCATCTGGAACATTGACCCACTTCTTCATAATTTTCAATTCTACGACAGGTGCCTTGATGGATGGAATAGGAAAATCTAAATATTCACCATCACTTCCTGTTGTTAATGTCGTACGTCCATTACACAAGACCCATGTTTCTCCTTGAAACTCAGCGGATTCTGTATTTATTCGAACCTGATAAGTTAGGGTAAGTTTTTCATTTTCACCTAACGCGATGTTGCTGATAGAGATGGTTTGATTAGCTTCAGTTACTTGAACTGCTGCAACAATTTCAGGAGCTTGGATCCATGCTCCTTGATCATTTTTGCGCCACCCGACCAATTGATAATGGCTATTATCAAACGTACCGGCTCCTTGTAAAAGGATTCCTTCCCCCATAGGGTCTGTGATCGTTCCATTGGGAATCGTTTTATCAATGTGGTTCGCAATTTCTTTCAATGCTGAACCAAGACCGCTAAGGTTTTCGTCCGTCGTCAAATAATTAGCCGGTGCAGTAGCAAGATTACGGGCAATGTATTCACCCCTTGCCGAAGGTGCCGTTGCCACTGAATAAACCGTAAAGTTCGATTCCTTGATGTCAACGATCGTTCCTAATGTTTCATCAGTCACCACTTGACTGCTGACTGGAACTGCTAAACTATCTGTTGAAGTCTTACTTGTTGTATGGTATTGAGGATTAGCTGTTTGGAAAGCTTTGGTATAGCTGCTAGTATGATAACCATTATAATCATTGATCTTTCCTGTATTGGGATACACAGTTGCATTTTCAGCAGGTAAATAGCTGCGATTGGCACTGTTGTCGCCAATATGGATAAACAGTTTCTCAGCTTCAGGACGACTTTTCTCAAGTAACAATCGTTGTCCCTCCATCAAGCCTTTTTGCATAAATGTTCCTGAGCGC
>NZ_JBDGBK010000159.1:0-3190 GCF_040910045.1 Enterococcus sp. RTP21361st1_A6_RTP21361_211029
GGTTGGAGCTGCCGCGAAAGCCGAAACGCAAGGAACGGCGCGTCTATCTCACGATTCCGCAGCTCGTGGCATTCGCCGACGAATGCCTCAACGCCATCTACATTGGCGACGAACGCAGGGCCCTCGTGCTGCTGCTTGGCTTCTGCGGCCTCAGATGGGGCGAGGCGTCCGACCTGCGCAAGGAGGATGTTGACGTGGGGGAAAGGTCTCTGCGTATCCGCAGCAGCATCGTCTGGATCAAGGGAAAGCCGGTGGAGGGCACCCCGAAATCCTATGAGATGCGCACCCTTTACATGCCGCTCATCGTCGCCGAAGCATTGGCGCCGATACTCAAGCGGAAGAAGCGCGGCGAGCGCGTGTTCTCCGATCCGTCCGGCCATCCTCTGCACCCGCAGTCGGCGAGCGCGGTGAGGGGTAATAGGACGTGGTGGCCGAGCGCGCTGAAACGGCTGGGCTGGGATACGGATGATTGGCCGAGCCCGCATGATTTGAGGCATACGGCGGCGTCGATTGCCGTGCACGCGGGGGCGAATGTCAAGGGTCTGCAGCGCATGCTGGGGCATGCAAGCGCGAGCATGACGCTGGACCTGTTCGACAGCGACCTGTTGGATGTGACGCGCATGGTGGATGCGGCGGTACAGCTCGAAACGAGCGAAAAGGAGTGTGGGCAAGATGTGGGCAAAAACGTTCCCGAACCGGCTGTAATGGTTTGAAAACATTGGAATTCCAACGTTCTTGTGTTATGGGCGCTGATGGTTCGAGTCCCTCATTGCCCACCAATCCGCCTCGGCGGAAACAAGCCGCTTGGCCTTGCGGGAGTAGGGCTGAGCGGCTTTTTCTATTCCCGGTGATTCCCTCGTATTCCCTCGGTTTCCCGGAATAATGTGGGCAAAATGTGGGCAAAAATCGAGCCACGCCTAGCTGCTGTAACAACGAAAAAACCGGCCCCGCCGGCCGCAGTCAAGCTCGTGGAGCTGTCTGCGATGCCGGGCGGGGCCGAACTGTGTGGTGGTCATGCGGCGCGGTCGAGGCGTTGTTTGATGGCGCTGACGCCGATGAGCGCGCCGGCGAGGATGCCGAGCGCGTTGAGGGTGGTCACGATGGCGTCCACGTGGGGCCAGCCCCATGCGGGGCCGACCGTGTTGACGAACAGGGCGAGTGCGGGCAGGACGATGAGGCCGAGCCATTTGAGCACATCGTAGACGCGGCTGGGGATGAGCCAGTCGGGCACGTCATGGGTGACGTCGGCGGTTTCGGGCCAGTCGCCCGTGTCGGGGCCGGGGAGTGTTTCGCCGGTGTCGGCCGGGGTTTTGCTGTCGGTCATGTTTGCTCCGATCGTAAAAATAATGGTGATGCCGTCACCCGCATAATCGGGTGACGGCATCGGTTTGGGTTAGCGGCAGGTCACCGTGTCGCCCACGTAGTAGACGTTGATGTTGCCGCTGGGGACCGAACACTGGGAGACGCTGTAGCCGTGGGACGTGGCGAAATCCCATACCGTGTCGCCCCACTGGAGGACCTTGGAGACCCCGGTGGACGGTGCGGGGGTGGCAGTAGAGCCGCCGCCGTAGGTGACGACATCGCCCACGTAGTAGCGGTTGATGTCACCGCTGGGCGTGTGCCATGCGGACAGGGGCCATGCGTTGTAGGCTACGGCGAGTCCCCAGATGGTCTCGCCCCACTGCATGGTGTGGCTGATGCCGCCCGTGTCGGTGTTGGCCGGGGGAGTGCTCGGCTGCACGGGCGCGGGCGTTGCCGGGGCCGGGGCTGTGGAGCCGGTGGGGTTGGCGTACAAATCCCACTGCCATGCCTCGCCGCGGAACAGGTTGAGGTCGATGGGACTCCACGTGTTGACGACACCGGTGCCGCTGTACTGTCGCATGGCCTCGCCGTATGCGCCGATCATCCACGGGTTGGCCTGATAGCCGGTCGGGCTCATGTTCGCGTACTGGGCGATCCACAGGCCGTACCGGTCGCGGATGTCCTGCGGGATGGCGCCGGCGACCGGGCCGGTGTACAGCAATGGGCGCACACCACCCGACAACCGTTCGCATTCCGCCATGAAGCGGCGTACCCAGTCCCAGTTGCCCCACGCGGGGTTGTCGTCCATCTCCCAGTCGAGCGCCACGATGCCGTGACGCCAATAATTGCTGGTGTTGCGGTAGAAGAATTGGGCCTCGGCCTCCGGGTTGCCTCCCATCGCGTAATGGTACAGGCCGAATTCCTTGCCGGATTCCTGCGCTTGGGCGATCATACGGTTCGCATCCGTGTTGACGCCGGACACGAGACAGTTGTTGTACACCTGTCCCGTGCCCCACGTGGTGCCGACCACGATGAAGTCGGCCTGCATGTTGTACACGTCAGCGCCGCACTGCCAGTTGGACACGTCCACGCCCTGCATGTCCGCGTGCGCGGTCGCAGGGAGCGTCATCATGCACATGGCGGCGACGAGCGCCGTGACTTTGGCGAGCAGCCGCTTATACCATGGTTTCGGCTTGCTTTTGTTTTTGAACTTGCCCAAATTCGTTTTCCTTCCTGTGTGTTGGGTGGGCATGAAATAGCCCCCGTCGGGGTCGGCGGGGGCTAAGCCTGTGGTTTTCTCGGGGCTATCGGCGCGTCCTGTATGTCCTGATTGACTTGGGTGCCGTGCCCATTGCCACCAAGCGCGTGGTAGGTGGCGTAGACGCCTTCGGCGCGGGGTTTGAGGTCGTTGTCGGCGATACCGCCCGCGTCGACCATCTCACGCTGCATCTGCTCCAATTTGCACAGGAGCATGGTTTTCACCCCATCCTGCAGTGGGTCGAGACGCTGGTCGAGCTGGGTCAGGCTCGCGTCCACCTGATCGAGCCTCTGCGACAGGGCCGGGTCCGGTTTGCCCGCCTGGTCGATGCGGCGCAGTACCCATCCGGCGACCGTGCCGCCGCACGTGGTGATCACGGAGACCAGGATCGTTGCCCATACGGGTATCGTTCCGGTCATCAAGTCATGGCCTTCTTTCCTTTCGTCAGTTGATGTTCAGGGGCATGGTCGAGCCGGTGAAGAACGATTCGTCGCTGCCGGCCTCGGTGCAGATGATCTGATAGAACGCGGTGTCCTTGCCGGTCCGGCCTCGGAAGATGAGGCGCACGACACCGTCGGAGGGCACGGTTAAGCCGACGCGCAGGCGTTCGTTGCTGGCCCAGTTCTCGGA
>NZ_JBDGBK010000160.1:0-3068 GCF_040910045.1 Enterococcus sp. RTP21361st1_A6_RTP21361_211029
GTGGTTAAGTCCTCGATCGATTAGTATCAGTCCGCTCCAACCATCACTGGCCTTCCACTTCTGACCTATCTACCTGATCATCTCTCAGGGATCTTACTTTCTTAAAGAAATGGGAAATCTCATCTTGAGGTGGGCTTCACACTTAGATGCTTTCAGCGTTTATCCCTTCCCTACATAGCTACCCAGCGATGCCTCTGGCGAGACAACTGGTACACCAGCGGTAAGTCCATCCCGGTCCTCTCGTACTAAGGACAGCTCCTCTCAAATTTCCAACGCCCGCGACGGATAGGGACCGAACTGTCTCACGACGTTCTGAACCCAGCTCGCGTGCCGCTTTAATGGGCGAACAGCCCAACCCTTGGGACCGACTACAGCCCCAGGATGCGACGAGCCGACATCGAGGTGCCAAACCTCCCCGTCGATGTGGACTCTTGGGGGAGATAAGCCTGTTATCCCCAGGGTAGCTTTTATCCGTTGAGCGATGGCCCTTCCATGCGGAACCACCGGATCACTAAGCCCGACTTTCGTCCCTGCTCGAGTTGTAGCTCTCGCAGTCAAGCTCCCTTCTGCCTTTACACTCTTCGAATGATTTCCAACCATTCTGAGGGAACCTTTGGGCGCCTCCGTTACCTTTTAGGAGGCGACCGCCCCAGTCAAACTGCCCATCTGACACTGTCTCCCAGCCCGATAAGGGCTGCGGGTTAGAGTGGCCATAACGCAAGGGTAGTATCCCACCATTGCCTCCATCGAAACTGGCGTCCCGATCTCTACGGCTCCTACCTATCCTGTACATGCGGTACAGACACTCAATATCAAACTACAGTAAAGCTCCATGGGGTCTTTCCGTCCTGTCGCGGGTAACCTGCATCTTCACAGGTACTAAAATTTCACCGAGTCTCTCGTTGAGACAGTGCCCAAATCGTTACGCCTTTCGTGCGGGTCGGAACTTACCCGACAAGGAATTTCGCTACCTTAGGACCGTTATAGTTACGGCCGCCGTTTACTGGGGCTTCAATTCGTACCTTCGCTTACGCTAAGCACTCCTCTTAACCTTCCAGCACCGGGCAGGCGTCAGCCCCTATACGTCATCTTTCGATTTTGCAGAGACCTGTGTTTTTGATAAACAGTCGCTTGGGCCTATTCACTGCGGCTGCTCGTTAGAGCAGCACCCCTTCTCCCGAAGTTACGGGGTCATTTTGCCGAGTTCCTTAACGAGAGTTCTCTCGCTCACCTTAGGATGCTCTCCTCGACTACCTGTGTCGGTTTGCGGTACGGGCCATTGTTTTCTCACTAGAAGCTTTTCTTGGCAGTGTGACATCAGAAGCTTCGGTACTATTATTTCCCTCCTCATCACAGCTTGTCCTTGAAAGTAGAAGCATTTGACTCCCACTAAGACTCACTGCTTGAACAGACATATCCATCAGTCTGCACTTCTTAGCCTCCTGCGTCCCTCCATTGCTCAAACAAAAACAACGGGTACAGGAATATCAACCTGTTGTCCATCGCCTACGCCTGTCGGCCTCGGCTTAGGTCCCGACTAACCCTGGGCGGACGAGCCTTCCCCAGGAAACCTTAGTCATACGGTGGACAGGATTCTCACCTGTCTTTCGCTACTCATACCGGCATTCTCACTTCTAAGCGCTCCAGTAGTCCTCACGATCTACCTTCAACGCCCTTAGAACGCTCTCCTACCAATGCACCTTATGGTGCACTCCACAGCTTCGGTAAACTATTTAGCCCCGGTACATTTTCGGCGCAGGGTCACTCGACTAGTGAGCTATTACGCACTCTTTAAATGGTGGCTGCTTCTAAGCCAACATCCTAGTTGTCTGTGCAACCCCACATCCTTTTCCACTTAATAGTTATTTGGGGACCTTAGCTGGTGGTCTGGGCTGTTTCCCTTTCGACTATGGATCTTATCACTCACAGTCTGACTCCCGGATATGAATGAATGGCATTCGGAGTTTATCTGAATTCGGTAACCCGAGATGGGCCCCTAGTCCAAACAGTGCTCTACCTCCATCATTCTCAATTCCGAGGCTAGCCCTAAAGCTATTTCGGAGAGAACCAGCTATCTCCAAGTTCGTTTGGAATTTCTCCGCTACCCACACCTCATCCCCGCACTTTTCAACGTACGTGGGTTCGGTCCTCCAGTGCGTTTTACCGCACCTTCAACCTGGACATGGGTAGATCACATGGTTTCGGGTCTACGACAACATACTCATTCGCCCTATTCAGACTCGCTTTCGCTGCGGCTCCGTCTCTTCAACTTAACCTCGCATGCTATCGTAACTCGCCGGTTCATTCTACAAAAGGCACGCTATCACCCATTAACGGGCTCTAACTTGTTGTAGGCACACGGTTTCAGGATCTATTTCACTCCCCTTCCGGGGTGCTTTTCACCTTTCCCTCACGGTACTGGTTCACTATCGGTCACTAGGGAGTATTTAGCCTTGGGAGATGGTCCTCCCGGATTCCGACGGAATTCCTCGTGTTCCGCCGTACTCAGGATCCTCCTAGGTGTGAGCCAGATTTCATCTACGGGGTTTTTACCCTCTTTGACATACTTTTCCAAGTATTTCGACTATCTGTTTCAACTACCATATCGGAGTCCTACAACCCCAACAAGCAAGCTTGTTGGTTTGGGCTTTTCCCGTTTCGCTCGCCGCTACTCAGGGAATCGAATTTTCTTTCTCTTCCTGCAGGTACTTAGATGTTTCAGTTCTCTGCGTCTACCTCACAGCTGCTATGTATTCACAACTGTGTAACATCCTATAAAAGATGCTGGGTTCCCCCATTCGGAAATCTCTGGATCATAGCTTACTTACAGCTCCCCAAAGCATATCGGTGTTAGTCCCGTCCTTCATCGGCTCCTAGTGCCAAGGCATCCACCGTGCGCCCTTATTCACTTAACCTTTGACCTTACGGTCGCTGAGTACTTCTTCTAGCGATAGAAGGTTGCTCAAGAAAATAAGCGTTGAACTTATTAAAAAACTCTTTAACTTGTCAACTCGGTGTGTGTTACTTGTTTTGATTTTCTTCGATATCCAGTTTTCAATGAACAAACT
>NZ_JBDGBK010000161.1:0-3062 GCF_040910045.1 Enterococcus sp. RTP21361st1_A6_RTP21361_211029
AACAGTTAATCTTATCATACAAAAAAGGAGTGGATTTCTCCACTCCATAAAAGTCTAACTTTTTGGGGTCACTACAAATTACAATTTTACGAATTGGATCATCTGCAATTCTCCTTCTTTAAATCTCCATTACAGAACAAACATTGCCTCTGATAACATCTATACCAATTATTTTTTTTAGCTTTTTCTATTGACTAACGCCCTTATAAATATTATGATAATGCATGTATTTCTACAAAATAATTTAAGGAGGATAGATAGACCAATAGGAATAGCGCCAGATCTGTACAACAGATGACGAGGAAAGAGTTTATCGAAGTTTTCGGCGGGTAACTCTAGGGACTGCACTCTATAAGCAAGAACAAAACCTCATCGTGAGATGAAAACAAACCTCTTGCTGCGCAGGTAGAAATACATAATGAATCGTAAATAAGTAGTGGAAAGTAGGATTTGTCATTATGTGTGGAATCGTAGGAATTGTAGGAAAATCAAATGCTGAACAAGTCATTTTGAATGGTTTGGAACGTTTAGAATATCGTGGGTATGACTCAGCAGGTTTATATGTTGCTGATCGTACTTCTGGCCACTTAGTCAAAGCACAAGGGCGTATCAAAAACTTGGAAGACAAAGTCACACCAGAAGTAACAGGAACGATCGGTATCGGACACACTCGCTGGGCAACTCATGGTAAACCATCAGAAAAAAATGCCCACCCTCATACTTCTTCTAACCAAGAATTAGTACTGGTTCATAACGGAGTAATCGAGAATTTTGAAGAATTGCATCAAAACTATTTAAATGATCATCACTTCGAAGGACAGACAGATACAGAGATTGTCGTCCACTTGATCGAAGTATTGAAAAAAGACCTTTCGACTAAAGAAGCGTTCAAAAAGGCACTCTCATTGATTCGTGGTTCTTATGCCTTTGCATTAGTTGATAAAAATGACCCTGAAACCATCTATGTAGCAAAAAATAAAAGTCCGTTATTGATTGGGCTTGGGGATGGGTTTAACGTTATTTGTAGTGATGCATTGGCTATGCTGGATCAGACTACTCATTTCGTTGAAATTGAAGACGGTGAAATGGTAACTGTGACGGCAAAAACGATTGAAATCGAAGACCTAAAAGGAAATCTTGTTTATCGCGAGTCTTATGAAGCACAACTTGATTTAACAGACATCGAAAAAGGAACGTATCCTTACTATATGCTGAAAGAAATCGACGAGCAGCCAGCTGTGATGCGTCGTCTCATTCAAGAGTATCAAGGCACAGGAGAAGTGACGATCGATGACGCATTAAAGGATCAAATGATTGCGAGCGACCGCATCTACATCGTTGCTTGCGGAACCAGTAATCACGCTGGTTGGGCCGCAAAAGCGATTCTAGAATCTCTGACACAGATTCCTGTTGAAGTACATTTATCAAGTGAATTCGGCTACAACATGCCTTTGCTGTCTGCAAAACCTTTCTTTATTTTTCTATCACAAAGTGGAGAAACAGCCGACAGCCGACAAGTCTTGGTAAAAATCAATCAAATGAATTTGCCTAGTCTGACTATTACAAATGTAGCAGGCTCGACTCTTTCTCGTGAAGCTGACCATACATTGTTACTTCATGCCGGACCTGAAATCGCCGTAGCTTCTACCAAGGCCTATACTGCTCAAATCGCAGTTTTAACCTTATTAGCAAAAGCAATCGGTGATGCTAAAGGTATTGGTGCTGCACAGGACTTCGATGTTTTCCATGAATTAAGTATTGTTGCCTCTGCTATGGAAACATTAGTTGATGAAAAAGCGGTCATCAGTCAATTAGCAGAAGATTATTTGTCTGTTAGTCGCAATGCGTTTTATATTGGTCGAAGCAATGACTATTATGTTTCCATGGAAGCTGCACTGAAGCTAAAAGAGATTTCTTATATTCAAGCAGAAGGATTTGCAGCTGGCGAATTGAAACATGGAACCATCGCACTGATCGAAGAAGGAACCCCAGTCATCGGAATCATCACTGAAGAAGTGACCGGCTCCCATACGAGAGGAAATTTGAAAGAAGTTGAGTCTCGTGGCGCTCATACTTTAGTCATCGTCAGCCAAGAACTAGCGAAAGCGACGGATCACATTGTTTTGCCTTCGGTCCATCCATTGGTTACTAGTTTAGTTGCCGTGATTCCTACGCAACTGTTGGCTTACTTTGCAACATTGCAACGAGGGTATGACGTGGATAAGCCTCGAAATTTAGCTAAATCAGTGACTGTCGAATAAAACTTTTAAAAGTTTTTAGGCAGAAAAAAGAGCTGCGACAAGACGATTGTCGCAGCTCTTTTTTTCGTACAACCAATTAAAAGCAATTTTTTTAGACAAGCTGAAACTGCTTGGAATTGCCTATTTTGATCATCCTTTCTTTTCTCGTCCCTCAATTTTTTTAAAGTCTTTTAAGTAATGCACAAAACAGCAAGCAGCATTCATCCCAGATTCATTGCACCTCTGTTGATCAACATAGGAGAAATGTATCATTTCTTTACACACCACGTGCCATTTATGATGATTATCCCTACTATCGTCAGTAAACTAGTTGCAACGAATAAAATATTCCCCATTAATGACCAGTGATCACTAAAAAGTAATGAAAGCAGGATGAAAGCACCCAGAACCAACATACCGATGCCATTCGCTACATACAAACGATCTAAATCATACTGTGCCTTTTTTTCTTCAGAAGCCATATTGTATCCAGCAATCAATTGCCATCCATGTCTGCTTAAAAATAGGATACCTGTAATAAAAAACAAACCCACGACTAACCATCCTGTTGTATTTCCCATCACACATTCATCCTCTCTACACGTCTGCCTAACGTTTAGATCCATTCACCAATCGGTTTCTTGCGCTTTATACAGTGAGTATACCACATGAAAATCATTATTTGGATTATCATTATATTTTCACAAGATAAAAAAACCAACGAAAACGACTTTCGTTGGTTTTTGGGTTCTATAATATTTTGTGTTGGTGGAAAATCGAAGGCGATTTTCTACTAACACTTTTTCTTCGTTTCAACTCAAA
>NZ_JBDGBK010000162.1:0-3035 GCF_040910045.1 Enterococcus sp. RTP21361st1_A6_RTP21361_211029
GGGGAGAGGTTCCCACGGAAGACGACAACCACCGGTTGCTGGCCACCTGGGAGATTCCCGCGATGAACGGCACGTTCAAAATCGGCGCCGGGGCGTTGGACGCGCATGGCGCTCCCATGCATCTGACCGCCGATCGGCATGGGTGGTACGTGTTCGTCTGGCGGTTCGAGGGGGATGACCGTGTTTCCCCGGCGTCCAGCCGGTATGACGATGCCTGGGAGCGTGTGCGGGTGTTGCCCCCATGCGAGTCGGAGAAACCGTGCGAACCGGAGAAACCCGAGACGCCGCCGGCGCCGGCGGAGGCAACCACGCCCAACCCTCGCCCGTCACTGCCCGTCACGGGTGGAGATGTGTCGCTTGCCTCGGTTCTGGCCGTGTCGGTCCTGGCGATAGGCGCCATACTGTCCATCGTCGTTCGGTGGCGTCGTCGCTATGACCGATTCAACTGATTTTGCCGAGGATTCCCCCGCCTCTTAGCGGAAGCGTGGGCGGGGGATGAATCGGCTTTCCTTTTATGCTATACCGGCATTCAGTCGTACCTATCGGAAGCGAGGTGTTTGCTGTGAAACTCGAATCGAATCATCATTCGGTGTTCCTCATGCATTATCATCTCATACTCGTCGTGAAATACCGGCGCGAAGTGTTCGACGACACCATAAATAACATTATATTGTAGTGCTTACTTTTGCAATAATACTATTTCCAAGGAGATGCTATATGGAAAGAAACTTAATTTTGATTGATTCTATACCAACTGTCGTTTGGGGCAAAGAATCAGAAAAAATATATATTTATGTTCATGGAAAAAACGGGAACAAAGAAGAAGCTCTTTTTTTCGCCGATATTGCTGAAAGAAAAGGTTATCAAACTATTAGTTTTGATTTACCATCTCATGGTGAGAGGAAAAATAAAGATATTGAATGTAATATATGGAATGGAATACATGACTTAGAATGTATCTGGAAATATGTTCAACGCAACTGGGATAAAATTTATTTATATGCTTGCAGCATAGGCGCATATTTCAGTCTGCACGCTTATAAGAACAGAAATATTGAAAAATGTCTTTTTCTTTCGCCGATACTAGATATGGATTATTTAATACATAATATGTTTTCATGGTTTGATGTAAGCGAGAATGAATTAAAGGAAAGACAAAAAATCGAAACACCGATTGAAACTTTATCATGGAAATACTACCAATATGTAAAAGAGAATCCTGTTCAACACTGGGATATACCAACAGCTATTATGTATGGCAGCAAAGATATATTGCAATCAATAGAAATTGTTCGTCATTTTTCAATGAAATTTAATTGCCAATTATACATATCAAAGGAAAGCGAACATTCATTTATGAGTGATTCTGATAGAAAAATTGTAACTGATTGGATAGAGGGAAGTATTTGAATCTCTTATTTTGTATAAATCTAAACCAATCTAATGCAGTCTAAGGTAAATATGGAGCTATCATCATCTATCAAGACAACGCTCGCCGATGGTCTCTGCCGTTTATGCGGTCAGCGCGGTGGCTTGCACGGCGGCCCTGAGCCGGTCCTCGGGCATGGCCTCGGGGGCGCCGCCCAAGGGGAACCGTGCGGCCCCATGGGATCGTGACAGGGAGGCGCGCACGGGGCGGAACATGGTCGAACGCGTCTTCGACCGCATGAATCACTACCGCAAGGCCGCCACCCGCCACGACGGGCTCGACGAGGCCTTTCTCGCCGACCCCCGGTCCATCCTCATCGTCATCTACCTGAAAAACGCGGCCAAAACCCAACTAGTGTAAACATAGGGGAGGAGCCTGTCATTTCTCATAGGCAATTCCCTCCATTTCCCGTTGTAGCTGCCGCAGGGTACGCCGGATATGGTAGCCTGCTGTGGTTCTGGATCGTCCGTAATGTCTGCCGATTTCTTCCTGTGTGTACTTCTTAAAAAATACAGGTAAATCATTTCCCGTTTCTTCTCTGGCAACCGGAACATGGCAGCAACAAGGGAAGCGTTGCAAAAGGTTACTGTCTGCCCGCAGATTGTGACGGGATATTCCGTGTCTGGTTCCGGGGAGGGAAAATATTCATCATCTGTGCTTAAAGGATAGTGTTTTTCATCAATGAAATATTCAAGGAATATTTCTTTTCCCGTTTTTTGCACCTTTGCCGTCCTGCGTCAATCGCTGCATGGCGTATGACGATCTTACAGTAGGCGTTGAACGTATACTCGATATATTCCCGGTATGCTTCTGTATCGGTCGTGGAAATTCCCTCCCCTTCCTCCTAAAAGGGTGGTACTTGGTTTAAAAGTTTTTGTATGATAGAGAGAGGCGGCAGCACTTTTTGCTGTCGCCCCTTGACTACCCATAAGCGAAAACAGGCGAGACTGTCAACGGCGGCTCGCAGAGCCGTTTATATTGACCGTTGACTGGCTCGACTGGTTTTGCTAACCGTTCGACAAACTGGAAATTATCAAACAGGGGCTGTCAATTCAATATGATTCCTCTCTGAATCAATAAACTCTACTACCCAATTAGTGTTTATTTGCGTCAACGGAAAACATAGTTCTAAATCTTTAATTTTATTTTTAAGAGTTTCTAAATCTGCAACATTGATACTGGGTAAGCAATTATTCCCAAAGCTGTGATTCTCATTCATTTTTTCAAAAGCAAATAAACCGAAACGAAATCCGTTTATATCAAAAACACTATAAATTTCGTTTTTTATAGTCACTTCTTTTCCGAAGAAATTCTCATAAAACGGATTGCTCTCTCCATGTTCTTAACGCATAGATATAGTGACTTAATATGACAGTCCAATATTTTCTCCTCCCAGAATCCTGATTTGTCTTTTGGTTTCTGGTTTTATTTTATCGCATAAATATTAACTTCTCTATGAATTTTCCCTTATATTTTTCGGAATAGAGGGATAGCTGCCTATCAGATTTTAGTGTGTTACTTTACCGCACATGAGCATTGGAATCTGGGTTGTCCGATCCATAGCCCTCCAGCAGATTGACAACGCCCCACACGCCAAGTCCAGCGC
>NZ_JBDGBK010000163.1:0-2975 GCF_040910045.1 Enterococcus sp. RTP21361st1_A6_RTP21361_211029
CCACGTTTGGCCGCAATCATTGTGATTGGATAGAAAATGAAACCTAGCGCGATCCCGTCAGAAATACTATAAGTCAAAGGCATGCCTAATAAAATCAGAAAAGAAGGAATCGCGATTTCCATTTCATGCCATTTGATTTCTTTTAGTGATTGCGCCATCAGTACTCCGACAATAATCAATGCTGGTGCTGTAACCTGAGAGGTCACTACTGATAAAAGCGGAGAAAAGAATAGACCAAACAAAAAGAAAATACCTGTGGTCACAGCTGTTAGTCCAGAACGACCGCCGACAGCGATCCCTGCTGAAGATTCCACATATGCGCCTACTGGAGAAGTTCCTAGTAATGATCCTGCCAACATCGCTGTCGAATCTGACGCTAATGCTTTCCCCACTCGAGGCATCTTATTGTCTTTCATGAAACCTGCTTGATTGGCTAAACCAACTAACGTACCGGCAGTATCAAAGAAAGTGACTAGTAAGAATGTTAGGACAACGACCCACATTTGCAATGTGTTGATGTCACCGACATGCTTCAATGCGACTAAAAAAGTCGACGACATACTAGGTGCTGCCGAAACGATCGAACTTGGTGCGTGGATCAAACCTGTCACTAAACCAAGAATGGTCGTCGCTGCCATCCCAATGAAAATCCCGCCAGGTACTCGACGAACCATCAACACAGCCGTAATGACCATGCCAAAGATCGTTAACCATGTCGTACCTACACTCAATGATCCTAAGGCAACTAACGTTGAATCGTCGGAAACAATGATCCCACCTTCACTAAGACCAAGGAAAGCAATGAACAAGCCTATCCCACCAGAAATAGCATATTTCAAGTCGGAAGGAATCGCATCAATGATCATTTCACGAAGTTTAAAAATCGTGATTGCAATAAAAATCAGCGAAGCGACAAAAACACCGGCTAGTGCCGTTTGCCAAGGCACACCCATCCCGATACAGACTGAATAAGAAAAGAACGCGTTGATTCCTAACGCAGGAGCTGTCGCAATCGGGTATTTTGCCAAGACTCCCATCAAAATACATCCGAGGGCACTTGCTAATGCTGTGGCTGTAAAGACCGCTCCCTCATCCATACCAGAAGCACCAAGGACCGTTGGATTGACAAAAAGAATATAGGCCATTGAAATAAATGTCGTGAATCCAGCCAAGAGTTCCCGCTTGATGGTCGTGTTGAGCTCATCAAGCCCAAAATAAGAGTGAAGCACATTTTTCATTTTTTGAATCCTCCATTATTCAAATAGGCGCGATTATTTTCCCTCTGAATCCTTAATAAAACAACGAAATCAATGATATACCAACTTTTCCTCCAAGTAAATAAACTTTTCTAAAAATTTCAGAACTATTTTCATTTTCATTTAAGATGCTAAAACCGCTTATTTCCCATACACAGTGCCTCATACTCGTTATGCTTCGATTGTACCACTTGAATAGTAAAAACAAAAAAAGTCTGTACTGTCAGAAACAAAAATAGGCAGCCAAAGAACGATCATCTTTTCCGCAGAAAAGCCAATCCTACCTGACAGAAAGATCCTATCAGGATTTCTTTTGCTGACCTATTGGTTAAACTGTTTTTGTGAATGATCAATCCACAAAATTTTGCTCTTCCTCAATCAAAATCTTTAATTGTTCTGCTGTCGTTCGTTTCATTGACAACGGCGGCAACTCTTCCAACGTAAAAAAGCCACTGGCAGAGGTTTCACTGTTCGTCACAAAAGAACCTTCTTTGATCGAACAGGCAAAAACTAATTTATAATATTGAAACAATTGTGGAATGTCTTTGCGCAGATTAGTATCAAATACTGCACAAAGTTTGTCAACTTCAACAACTAATCCTGTCTCTTCCAACACTTCTTTTATAACGTTTTCTTTGGGTGAGAAACCGACTTCTGCATAGCCACCCGGTAAAGACCACTCTTTTGTATGAATGTCTTCCACTAATAAGACTTTGTTATCCTGACGAATCAATGCTCGAACATCAACTTTTGGTGTTGGATACCCCTCATTGGCATCTAGCACAAGTTTAAGCGTATCGGTTGTTTCTTTCGTCGATCGGCTCATCAATTTCACTAGAATTTCTTTCATTTCGACATAACGCTCTTGATCATAAATATCCTTGCCATAATAGATCCCAGCATCAGCGATTGCTAGCAATCGCTGATACTTCTCAAAAATCTCCTGCATCTGCTCCCCTCGCTTTGTGCTCTGTCATTCTCTCTTTATGATAAAGCAAATCCTGGCAGATAGAAAGCCAGACAGCACTAATTTCTAAAGTCAGCTAGCATTATTCAACAAGCAATCATTCTTTGCGATAGATCATGCTTTGCTGGATTTGCTTTAACGCAAAATCCATGAGAAAAATCAATCCCATAGCCAATAAACTACCGATCAATGTTCCCGAGAAACGCCAAGGAATCAGATGGAGTGGTACAAAACTACTGCCGATAGTCATCAAAAGCAGCACTTGCGGATTGGTAAAAAAGTTGGCGATCGTATAATTGACAGGCATGAAATATTCCGTCAATACATTCAATACAATCAAAATAGCAGCTTTTGCTTCTAATGGTAAATCCAGTGCCATGAGTAAGAAACCTAATAAGAGCCCAACTATTCCTCCTAGCACACGACCGATTGTTCTTTTTTTGATGTTTTCCATATGTTCGCCAGCGAGTACCGCGGCTGCAGAAATCAAGATCCAATAACCATTGCTTGCTCTCAACAGATATCCACTATAAGTAGCAATAAATAAAATCATCGAAAAATGCATCGCTTTTAGGATTATTTCCGGTTGGTGGTAAAGAGCGACATAATACTTATCTTTGAGAGAAAGCTGCTGAAAGCGATCTTTGGGTAAATGAAAAGGCAGCCTTTCTGCAGCGGAGATCAGCAACCCAGCCGCCAGAGAACCTACGATTCCATAAAGAAGATAGGAGCTTTGATGAAGAATCGCCAGT
>NZ_JBDGBK010000164.1:0-2949 GCF_040910045.1 Enterococcus sp. RTP21361st1_A6_RTP21361_211029
ACCGTACGCAAGCCGTGGCATGCGCGGTTGGCTTCGATCCAACGACCTGCGGTTTTGGAGACCGCTGCTCTACCTGCTGAGCTACGCGCATAGGTGGGTATGAGTAAAGCCCCTGAGATGTATGTCCCAGAGGCTTTCGCACTTATCCTGATACGGAGTATACCACGGGGTGGCAACAGCCTACTGCCGGCTGGAATATGCCATTGCCATGCTGACTATCTCCCTGATGCTGAATTCGTAGTATCCGCCTTCTATTGGCTTGCTGCTGGGGAGTTTGCCCCGGCGTATCCACATGATGATTACTTTGCGGCTGACCTCGTACCCGTAGTTGTCCTTGAGCCACTGGCTCATGCCCGCAGGGGTCTTGGTCAGGTGCATCGCCTCGGCCTTGGCTTGGCTCCGCTCGCGCAGCTCCGCCACGTTGATGGGGTTGCCGCATTTGCACAGCAGCAGCGATTCGCCCTTCGCGGCCTGTATCTCGCGTTTGCATTCGGGGCAGACGCCGATTATCCGGCGCGTGCGTGGCCTGCGGTCCACGAGCGGTTCGATGCGCTCGCAGGTGTGGATGAGCCATGTCAGCCAATGTCCCGAACGGCTGGCGCGGCATAGGTCGGGCAGTCCCTGAGCAGGGTCTGCCATCTCGGACGGCTTTCCACGCCGGTTTCGTTCCACATGTCCTGCAAGCCGTCCTCGATCTGGTCGAGCATGTCCTGCGCGTGGAGGTTGATGGGCGCGGGCGCCGCGCCTCCTTGCGGTTTGCCGCCCGCTCCGGGTTCTCCGAGCTTGTAGGCGTGACGGGACACCTGTTGCAGGAGCATCATGTCGCGGCGGAGCCGGTGGAGCGTTTTCGCGTAGACGCGGCGGCAGTCCCGGCAGAGCGTCCATGGTGCCTCGACCTGTCGGCTGCCGCAGTATTGGCATGGTTCGGTGGTGATGAACATTATGTTGAAACCCTCCACGTTCCGGCTATGATGGTGCCTTGGTGAGCGTGCCCTCCGCCTGTTGGTGGAGGGTTTCGTTTTGTCTTTCGTTGGATTCAGTGTTTTTACGCTGAATTCAGTCATGTATTCGCGTGTGTCTATCGGTATTTTTCAGACCAGTGGTTCGATGAATTCCGGTGTCCACGCGTCCGCGCGTGATTTCGGCGGTTCGGGATGCTCGATCACGTACAGCACCTCGCTCAACGGCAAACCGAGGAGTTTCGCCGTGTACTCGGGTGTCGCGGCCTTGCCTTTATGCCATTTGAGTATCATCTCACGCTGGTTGTTCGTCGCGCTCATGATTCCTCCTTGAGCGTGGCGACATATTCGATGGCCTTGCGTTCACGTTTCGCGTACCTCTCGCACTTGCGTTTGAGACGTTTGAGGCTCATGGCGTACAGGTAGTCTCTGAAGCCGCCGTCCTCGGTGATTCTGGCCTCGTACCGGCTCAGGGCTGAGGCCCCGAATTGCGCGGTCAGATGGTTGGTAAGCTGTACTCCGTTCATTCCTCCACCTCGGTTTCCGTGCCGTAATGGTCATAGAGTTGGTCTGCCGCATCCTTGGTCGTGTAGAGGCATTTCGCGGGCGCTTGTTCGTAGTCGTAGATGGCGGCTGCGACGACCTCTCGAAACTCCTCGCGGGTGAATATCTTCGCCTTATAGCTCATCGTCTGCCTCCATCGGGTAATTGATGTCCTCAAGCGAGTACGCGGGATAGGTCCGCTTCACGCGTCCGAACGGTTTCTGCGTCTCCGGGCCTCTGAACGGTGGCTCATATTCCCACCATTCGCTGCCGTCGTATTCTTCGCGGCGCAGGAACCCGCCATCAGTGAACGCCACGACCAGATCGGCGGCTATCTCCTGACCGCCGTAGCCGTCGTCGTAATCGACGTCGAGCACCTTTTCGGCCTGACTCCACGGAATTCCCAGCTTCTCGTCGCGGGAGCCGACGAATCGAACGTCATCGGTCGAATGCTTGCTTCGTGAGATCGCACTCTTGGTTTCATCTAAAAGATTCATTCTTCCGTTGCCTTTCCTTGGTTGACTTCGTAAACCGCGCGGGCGAAGCCGAGCGGAGTCTTGCTTCGGTTGTTGGCTCTGTCCTTGCCGCTCATGTACCAGATACGATTCCGGTCAGGAGCCGGCAGACTCATGTCCTGGCTGCGAGGCGGCATCTGGAATCCCCCCCCCGTCCAAAGACAGGTTTTCTTCGTGTAGTTGTCCTCTGGCGCATACCGCGTGTAATCACACGGGTCGAACGTGTGGGATGGCTTGCCGAACACGTTGGAGAGAACCGACACCGGGTTCTCCACCATGTAGGGGACACCGCTCATCTCACCGATCACCCGGCACTGCTCCGCTACGGATACGGCCTTCGCCTGAAACAAATGGTCGGCCTCGTACTTGCGGGGGAACCATTGGGCACCACTCACCGCCATATCAGTACATGGCGGGAAGCCAGCCACGAACGCCAGCCGGCCGGAACGAACCAGACCTCTGATCTGGTCGAATGCCTCCACGATGGTGCAGGCGAGTTTCAGATAAGCGCCATCCTCGGATGTGACCCCGTGCTGCGGGTCAACGAGTACCGCATGGTATCCGTGTTCCACCCAAGGGCGGGCCATGACACCGGTCAGGTCACATAGGCACAGAATCGTGTCACGCATCATTCCTCGATTTCTTCGCCATTCGTTGCAAATCTCTTTCGCAGAGCCGTTCCAACACGGGATATAGCCATGCCGGAGGGTCTACCGGTGTCCAAATGGGGCATTTCTTCCAGTGTTTTTTGGCTCGGGGGCATTCGTATTGCCCGCAGTAGGGGCATCGACGGCTTTGGCATTCCAATCGGCCAGTGTGGTGAACCTTGTTCCAGCGTGCCTCGCACCAGTCACAGCAATGAGTGCTACCCGTGAACAGGCGTAAGACAGTCTGCGGAAACGATGGAGGCTCATCGATAATCGGGTGAATGC
>NZ_JBDGBK010000165.1:0-2916 GCF_040910045.1 Enterococcus sp. RTP21361st1_A6_RTP21361_211029
AAAAAAAATTTCTTCACCCTTATTATAAACGAAGAGAGACTTTTTTTGCCATTTTTTGGTTTATTTTCATATAAAAACAAGCCTAAGACTAGCGCTGAGCGCCGCTGACTTAGGCTTGTTTATTTTTTGCGAAATTGCTGAACAAGAAAAATGAAGATAAAAAAGAATAATGCTTCCCATAAAGTAGTTGTCCAACTAAAGGTACGACTGATCCCAAAAAAAAGATTCCCAATATTGGATACGACCAAATAGATGACCGTAGCAATCAATGAAAAAATTAAGCGTTTTGCCATCATAATTCCCCCTTGCCTTTGATTGTAACAATTGACTGACGAGAGAGCAATTATTTTAAGAAAAGGCTCCTGTCAAAACGAAAAAAAGATGCGCCATTCTTTAATTGTTTTGGGTGCTTTCAGGCGTGAGAGCAAAGAGGGGAGCTCTATAAATTTTTTTGATTTTCCCAATCAGTTCATTGATTAATCAAGAGGAACATCAAAAATCCAGCCAGCTGGAGCCTTGCGCTCACCAAATTGGATACCCGTCAATTCATCGTATAGCGCACGAGTTTTAGGACCGACCTCCGTTTCACTGTAAAACACATGGAAAGACTCTCCATTTTGGATTCCGCCAATAGGTGAAATAACCGCAGCGGTTCCACAAGCGCCTGCTTCAACAAAGCGATCCAGTTGATCCACATACACATCTCCTTCGACAGGTGTTAATCCTAAAGCATGATCTGCAAGATAAAGGAGAGAATATTTGGTGATACTAGGCAAAATTGATGGCGATTTTGGTGTCACGAATTCATTTTCGGCCGTGATCCCAAAGAAGTTAGCGGACCCCACTTCCTCAATTTTTGTATGTGTTTCAGGGTCTAAATAAATGCAATCTGAAAAATTCCGTTCATGGGCTTCGTATCCTGGTAATAAGCTGGCAGCATAATTTCCGCCTACTTTTGCAGCGCCGGTACCATTTGGTGCTGCACGGTCATAATCTGAAACAATAAAGTTCGTTGGGGCCAGCTCGCCTTTGAAATATGATCCGACCGGCATGCAAAAAATAATAAACAAGTATTCTGGCGCAGGTGCAACGCCGATATTCTCGCCTACACCAATCAATAGCGGCCGTAAATATAGAGTAGCCCCGGTACCGTAAGGCGGTACAAATTCTTGGTTTGCTTTGACCACTTGATTGACCGCATCGAGGAACATCTCTTCGGGAACGAACGGCATACGCAAGCGACGAGCGCTTCGATTCAATCGTTTACTATTCTCATCTGGACGAAACAAGTTGATCCCGCCATCTGGTCGTCGATACGCCTTCAAGCCTTCAAAGCATTGTTGACCGTAATGCAATGCTGGAGAACCTTCATGAATATGCAGAATATTATCTTCAGTCAATGCTCCTTGTTCCCAAGAGCCATTTTTCCATTTTGCGACAAAGCGCCAAGGGGTTTTAATATACGAAAACCCTAAATTTTCCCAATCGATTTGCATAGAGTCACTTCCTTTTTTAATTTTTCCTAGTATAGCATGGAACGCCCATCAAGTCATTATTTTCTGAAAATTCATCGCAATGATTTTCATTTCTAACATCATGATGAAAGCTTATTACTAGAGACTTTATATTCACAGAATTTTTTTTCAAGCCTATCTGGAGCTCTGCAGTTGTTGATAAAAAGGGGGAAGGATTTTGGCAGAACGTCGAGCACTTTAGATTGTATTTACGGAACAGATATGCTTCAATAAGGGTAGAAAAAAATCGATTAGGAGGACTTTCGGTGATCAAAGAAGCGGTTTCTGAAATCCAAGGTGTCCTGGATGCTTATCAGCGACTGGCACCAATCATGATCCATACACCTGCCGCACCAAGCAATATTCTTAGCGCAGAAAAGGCAGGAGAAATTTATCTGAAACTAGAGAATCTGCAGCGTACAGGATCCTTTAAGGCGCGAGGGGCCTACAACAAATTAGCAACATTGACAGAGGAAGAGAAAAAAAGAGGGGTAATTGCTTGTTCAGCAGGTAATCATGCGCAAGGTGTTGCACTAGCAGGCGCCCTGCTAGGGATACATGTACGGATCTTTATGCCGCTTCAAGCAGCGAAGACAAAAATAGAAGCAACGAGAAATTATGGCGCTGAAGTGATCTTAGCAGGAGAGACATTCGACGATACAAAACAAATTACTTTGGAAGCGATGTCACGTAGCGGTGAGGTCTTTGTCTCCCCCTTTGATGATCGAGCGGTAATGGAAGGGCAAGGAACGATTGGGTTAGAGATTTTACAAGATTTGCCTAATGTGGATAATGTCATCGTACCGATCGGTGGAGGCGGCTTGATCGCAGGCATTGCGTTAGCAATCAAACAATTACGCTCGGAAACTAATATTATTGGTGTTCAATCTTATCAAGTACATGGGATGATTTCCTCTATATGGCGACAAGAACTGATAGCTAATCGCAGCAGTAAGACATTGGCAGATGGGTGCGATGTGGCTTTGGCTGGAGAATTGACTTATGAAACGTTGCGCTCGCGCATAGATGAAACCGTTTTAGTTGAAGAGAAAGATATCGAAACTGCCATCCATTATTTGGCTTTAAAAGAAAAAGTGATTGCTGAAGGGGCAGGTGCTCTGAGTACGGCTGCTATCCTAAGCGGACAAATCGATCATTTGCTGAAAGGCAAACGAACAGTCGCAATCGTTTCAGGCGGGAATATCGATTTCTCTGTTTTTAAAGAAATCATTTAAAAAAAGATGATCTCAGACCAACTAGTCGTCTGAAGATCATCTTTTTTAGTCCGTTTTCGATCCAGTTTTCAGAGGAGAAGAAACGTTTACTAAAAACTGCGACCGCCGCCGCCAAATGTTCCGCCGCCGGAAGAATGAGTAGTGGTGCCACCGCCAAAACCGCCGCC
>NZ_JBDGBK010000166.1:0-2783 GCF_040910045.1 Enterococcus sp. RTP21361st1_A6_RTP21361_211029
AATGGTATTTGCGATTATAGGAATGGGAATCGCAACGATTTTTTCTGGAATTGGTTCAGCAAAGGGTGTTGGAATGACAGGGGAAGCAGCTGCGGCGTTGACAACGAATCAACCTGAGAAATTTGGGCAGGCACTGATTCTACAGTTACTGCCAGGAACCCAAGGTTTGTATGGTTTTGTGATTGCCTTTATGATCTACGGCAGTTTGGCAGCAGAGATGTCGACGGTGACCGGAATGGCCTATTTGATGGCTTCATTGCCGGTAGCTTTTACCGGATTGTTCTCTGGGATCGCACAAGGAAGAGTGGCCGCATCAGGGATTCAAATCTTAGCTAAAAAACCGGAACACTTTTTCAAAGGAGTTATGTTCTCAGTCATGGTGGAAATGTACGCGATCTTAGGCTTCGTTATTTCTTTCCTACTATTAGGGTCCATTTAAAGGAGGCGACAAGCAATGGAGGCAATGGATGCCATCGACAAAATGATTGCTGAACTAGATCGGGAAGCAAAAGAAAAACGGCAAGTAATCGAAACGGACACTAAAACAAGGATCGATGCCGATTTTGCAGCTGCCTGGTCCCAAAAAGAACTAGAAATCAAGCGCCATTCAGTAGAAGCAAAAAAACAAATCGAAAAAAACTATCAGCAAGACATGAATCGGCGAATAAAAGCAGCCAAACAAGAAGGGATTAAACAAGCTCATAAAGAACTGGAGACATTATTCGCGGCAGCTTATCAAAAAATGAATGGATTGGCGCCTGATACAGTCCAACATCTGGCGGAAAATACATTAATGCAATTACCCGTTTCGGGAGAAGTAATCTTTCGTTGTGGACAGCAACAGTCAGCAAGTTTGACAAAAGATTGGTTGACTGCTGTCAATCAAAGGTTGCCTTATCTTGCAAGGATGGGCAAACCATTGGAGCAAGCAGGGTTTATAGTAGAAGACAATGGCGTTTTCTACAATTTCACCTACCAAGCTTTACTAGAAGAATACAAAAATGAAACGAGAGAACATTGGCTGAAAGTGATCCAAAAAGGAGGGTAAGCTATGGCGAGCTATCATCAATTGAATCCACTGATTCGGATCAAAGAGACAACCTTGCTTCAAATGCAAGATTGGCAGCAGCTGATTGCAGCAGAGTCTATGGATCAAGTAATGGCAATCTTGCAGCAAACGAATTATCAACGTTATCTGGGCGCTGATTTTTCCGAAAAATTTGAGGGGTATCTGGATCAAGAAATGCTGACAACCATACAAGAATTAGCAGAAAACGTTCCAGATCCTGATGTGCTTCGTTTGATCATGCTGCCGTATACCTTTCATAATTTGAAGGTATTGACCAAAGAAGATGTAACAGGGAGAGATTATAGCAATTTACTGATCGAAGATGGATTCTATACGATCGATGAACTAAGAAATGCCATCCAAACAGGATCTTCGGAAAGTATACCGTCTAAAGTCATTGAAACGATCCAAGCAGTAAGGGAATACTTAGAAGGTTCTGCTGTTTTGCAAGGGATCGATATTATTTACGATCGCCGCTTTTTACATGAGCAACGACGCCTAGCCGAAAAAATAAATATTCCAGCACTGACACATGCGGTGATCACAGGAATCGACCTTACGAATATCACGATTGCTGCACGTTGTTTGCTGCAAAAAAGATCAAAAAGTTTTATGGCGGCTGTTTTAGTCAGTGTGGGAAGTATTCCCAAAGAAGATTATCTCGCTTTTGCGGAAACCTCCTTCACTGACTATCTCGCCTTTTTGAAACAAACTGGCTATCAAGAAGCGCTACTGCCGCTATTACAAGAGACCACGATCGATTTTGCTGCATTGGCACTGGTGAAAGATGACTTAGTTACTCAGCAGTTCGTAGCTGCTGAAGCGTTGGGACCAATGCCATTACTCGCGTTTTTAAATGCCAAAACATTGGAGATTCAGAACTTGCGGCTGATTTTGGTAGGAAAGCGCAGTGGCTTCACAGAAGAAGAGCTGAGAGAGAGGATGAGGTACTATGGCAGCTAAGATTGGTGTGATCGGCAGCAAAGAATCCGTGTTACCTTTTCAGCTGTTTGGCTTTCAAGTGTGTTACGCAACCGCAAAAGCGGAAGTGACTCGTGCCTTTCAGTGCCTAGTGAAAGAAGAGTATGCGGTGATTTACGTAACAGAAAAATGTGCGGCATTGATTCCAGAAGAAATTGCCAAATACCAACAGCAAGTTTCACCAGCGATCATCTTGATCCCAGATTACGATGGATCCCAAGGGGTAGGGCTGAAAATGATCCAGGAAAATGTCGAAAAAGCCGTTGGGCAAAACATACTATAGAATGGAGCTGATGTTGTGGAAACAGGAACAATAATTAAAGTGTCAGGTCCGTTAGTTTTAGCAAAAGATATGGGCCATGCAAGTTTAGAAGATATTTGTTATGTCGGTGATCTGGGGGTTGTTGGAGAAATCATCGAGATGAGAGGAACGATCGCTTCGATCCAAGTTTATGAAGAAACGTCAGGTATCGGACCAGGAGAACCCGTCCGAACAACAGGAGAACCGCTGTCTGTTGAGTTAGCACCGGGAATTATGTCTCAAATGTTCGACGGGATTCAACGGCCATTAGAAACATTTATGGAGCTGACCCAAAGTAACTTTTTGAAACGAGGGGTCCAGCTGCCTGCATTGGATCATGAGAAAAAATGGACCTTTGAACCGACCATTGCGGTGGGAACGGAAGTTACTCCAGGAATGGTTATCGGGGTCGTCCAAGAGACGCCATTGCTC
>NZ_JBDGBK010000167.1:0-2757 GCF_040910045.1 Enterococcus sp. RTP21361st1_A6_RTP21361_211029
CTTTAAAAAAAGAAGAACTAAAGAAAAGGATGGTGGCACTTGAAGAAAGACATCCTTATGGGCGATTAGCAGATCTTGACGTGCTTTGGCTAGAAGCGGGTGAAGTGCAGTCCATCAGTCGCGAAGCGTTAGGCTATCCAAGACGGCGCTGCTTTCTTTGTGACAAGGAAGCAAAACTATGCGGACGATCGAGAACGCATTCAGTCGAAGCAATACAGCAAAAAATAAATGAATTAGTTTCAAAAGGAAGGATGCAAGCAGATGACTAAGAAAATTCAATTCATGGAAACAGTCTTACGTGATGGCCAACAAAGCTTGATCGCTACCAGAATGCCGACGTCAGATATGTTGCCCATCATCAAAACATTGGATGAAGTAGGCTACCATTCATTAGAAATGTGGGGTGGAGCAACCTTTGATTCTTGTATCCGCTTCTTAAATGAAGATCCTTGGGAACGTCTTCGACAGATTCGCCGTGAAGTGAAGAACACGAAATTACAGATGCTTCTTCGCGGACAGAATCTACTAGGATACAAAAATTATGCGGATGATGTGGTGCGAAAATTTGTAGAGACATCGATCAAGAACGGAATCGATATTATTCGCGTATTTGATGCATTGAACGATACCAGAAATTTGGCGACTTCTATCACAACAGCAAAAGAAGCTGGTGGTCATTGCCAAACAGCGATCTCTTATACAACAAGCGAAGTTCATACCGTTGAATACTTTGTGCAATTAGCAAAAGAAATGGCCCATATTGGAGCAGATTCGATTTGTATCAAAGATATGGCTGGTGTGCTGACACCTCAAATCGGATTTGAATTGGTCAGCCGAATCAAAGATGCTGTGGATCTGCCATTAGAGGTCCACACCCACGCTACTAGTGGTATTTCAGAAATGACTTATTTGAAAGTTGCAGAAGCTGGGGCAGATATTATCGATACAGCAATTTCTTCATTTGCAGGGGGAACGAGTCAGCCAGCGACAGAATCTGTGGCGATCGCATTAGAAGAACTGGGATTTGATATAAACCTGGACAAAAAGAAATTGGCTGAAGTTGCTGATTATTTCAATCCAATCCGCGATCGGTTCCGAGAGGAAGGGATCTTGAATCCTAAAGTCAAAGATACAGAACCAAAAACACTGATCTATCAAGTGCCTGGTGGGATGTTATCCAACTTATTGAGTCAGTTGACAGAACAAGGTCTGCAGGACAAGTACGAAGAAGTATTGGCAGAAGTGCCGAAAGTGCGTGCCGACCTTGGATTTCCTCCTTTAGTTACCCCTTTGTCTCAAATGGTTGGCACACAGGCTTTGATGAATGTGATTTCTGGGGAACGCTACAAACTAGTCCCAACTGAGATCAAAGATTACGTTCGTGGTCTTTACGGTCGTCCTCCGGCACCAATCAAAACGAAGATCCAAGAAAAAATCATTGGGACGGAAGCAGTGATCACCGAACGACCAGCAGATTTGATTCCACCGCAGCTCCCGGAATTCGAGCAAGAAATCAAAGAATATGCCAAAACGGAAGAAGATGTACTGATGTATGCACTTTTCCCAGCTCAAGCAAAAGATTTCTTGGGAAGACGAGAAGATCCGTTTTATGACGTGGCGATCCAGACAGTCGATGTGACTATCGCGATTCCATAAAAAGAAAATGACTGAACCGTTTCTGAGCGAGAAAACACTTTGTTTCAACTCAGACGTTTCAGTCATTTTTTTTTTGGCTAATAGAAGTGAAAAGGGGAAGAAATGGCCATTCAACAATTGATCGCAGCAGTGTATTTTTATTTTTGACAAGCGAGAAATAAAAACAAATAGAAAAAAGGATTTGTTAGAGAATATTTTTTAACAAAACAAAAAGAGTGGTCAACAATCAATGGTCGACGACTCTTTTTCAATAGTTTAGGTTATCCAATTTTTTTAACTCTCCCGCCAATTTTATTTGCGAAGCGTTCGGCATCTTCTTTGCATGTATAAGTCAAAGCAATTGATTTATCTCGAGTTCTTTTTCCTTGTGCTGTCAGATAACCATGAAATATCTTGATAGCATACACTGCACTATCCACCTCCTCTACCTTTAAAGAATAACAAAAATACCGCTTACAATCAAGAGGGCTTTAACAAAAAATAACAATTTTATACAATTCGATACCTGTTTTTGTCAAGATGACCGTTTTTTTCATAACTGGGTTCCTTTATCTCGTATAAATCACGATAACTGGTGCTGCCAGAAGCTTGCAACTGAGTATAATTCCTCCGCAGGGCGTATAATAAGGAAAACGATTCAGTCAATAACGGCAATGAAAACCAGTAAGGAGAAAAGAGATGAAAAATTTTCAACTTAATTTTATTACCAATAAGGAAACTGTAAGATGGCTGAAAATCTTGCATACCTTCGAGCGAATACCAACGCGATCAGTCAAAGAACTAGCCCAATTCACAAAAAGCACTTCACGAACGATCATTGCCGATATTACCGGAATTCGGCAATATTTTCAGCAGTCGATTCTGATTGAAAACACGAGTTCAGGCTATTTGTTCAAAGAAACCAATCGAGAAGCGTACCAAACTAAAAAGCGGTCATTGCTTGAAAATGAACCACTCTTTCACATTATTGAAGGGATTTTTCAAAGGCAGATCAAAGAGATCGGAGAATGGGCCGATCAACTCCACTTCTCAGAAAGTAGTTTGCTGCGCTATTTCAAAATGGTAGAAAATGAATTGGCGCGCTATCGACTGACACTGTCC
>NZ_JBDGBK010000168.1:0-2692 GCF_040910045.1 Enterococcus sp. RTP21361st1_A6_RTP21361_211029
GGATATCGTGTCTCCTGAGGCAAGTCAAGCAATTCGTTGCCTATGTACAGCGGCTCCCCTACATGCTTATCTTCGATTTCTTTGACAACCTGATACGCGTATTCGATTGAATGCGCGACTTGTTCGATATCGTCTAGCGTAAGCCGTTCGCGCAGTAAGAACGAGTTAATGGTTTCCGAGGCCGAGACCATTCTTGAAATGTCTTCTACAGAGACACCCACCAGTTGAGCAAGGATACCGTACACATAAGGCCTTGCATACTCTGTAGTGAAGTCACAGTTTTTATTGATTTGCGGCCATGTGTAATTTATGGCGTGATAACGAGTATTAATGATTGTTCCCACTAGGCGACGAAGCTGTTTATGAGACTCTCCGTCGGTGAACATAACCCAGTTGGAATAAAAATTCTTTAATGTCCGTATAGTTTCTATCTTCAGAGGGAGTTTATCTATGACAGTTTTAGTATTGGCTTTGAGCCGCTCATCTCTTATCAAAGTATGAAGGTTACGCACATTGAACACAAACCATGCATTAAATTCCTCGTCGAATAGCAGCTGATCTGTATTTCCGGCAAGGACGGTTTTGTAAAACTTGAACCGATCTTCACCGAGACGTTTTCCAATTATCACTTTTATCTAGTCCTTTCTTAGATTTGCGATTCCGCAAAAAGTACTGTTGCCTCGTGCAGTGTGAAATTAGCTTGCTTGTTTGCTGCCAAGTAGAAATCGATAAAATCTATTAACTTGTCGGGATAATGTCGATTGGGGAATTTCTCGTCCAGGAAAGCAACTATTTCTTCAAACAGCGAGGAAGGAAAACATTGATTTTCCCCTGATTCTTTTACGAAATTCAGGGCTATCAATCGAAGTGTCTGCATATCCGGTTCCTTCAATTTTAAAAAACTAAATCTTCTTTCGAAAGCACCATCAGCATACAAGGTCGTAGCCTCTTCAGGTGTAGTCGCACCTACGACCTTGATATCACCTCTCGTTATAATAGGTTTCAGTAGGTTTGCGGCGGAAATACCTCCTTCTGAAGCACCGGCATGAATAAGGGTGTGAATTTCATCAAAAAATATCGTGGAACCCTCTTTCTGCGCCGTCTCAAGTACATGTTGCATGCGTTTTTCAAATTCTCCTCTGTATTTTGTTCCAGAGAGCATTTCGGCAGCCGATACAGATATCAGAGGAAGATGATGCGATTTGAAGTAGTATAGAATAAGCGATGTTTTGCCAACGCCAGGTTCTCCGATTAGAATAACGTTATTCTTGTATCTTCTGTTTAAATATATATCCAGTAATTGAAGCTCTTTTTCTCTACCGATAATAGTTTCCATAGAATTTGAACTAGTCAGATTTTGTGGAATTCTAATTGACTTGAGAAGAGCACGCGCATCGGATTCGATTGACTGTAGATAGACAAGGATATCTTGCGGCCGTGCATTAGGATTCGATTGAAGATACAAATCAAGTTTGTGATCCAGATACGGCGAATCATGAAGCAGCTTGACCGGTATCTTACCTTTCAACTGCGGGTCAGATATACCGTCGTTCATATCCGTTAGGATTTGTAGGAAAGTTTGACTCATAATATGTTTACTTACTGAACTGTCCATCATGGAATGACCAGTTCCAAGTGTCGAGGACGATTTGTCTCTCTACTACTGATGGATCCATTAGCTTGCCTATATACTTAATGATTTCTACTTCCATCATCTTGGCCGCAAGAGCGTTATCCGTATCTACAATCGCGGTCTCACGATACTCGTTGATGCTTGCCACTTTAGGATTGGAGGTATCTGCGTAAGAGGACGGTACAAGTTCTGAATATGATTTGGTTTTACCGGGAATAATCAAGGGTCCTAAAAATATTTTGCTATCGGCGTATGGCCCTCCATATAGGACAGGGGTGCCTGATAGTTTACTGAATTCATCAACAATATATACAAGCTTTCCGAGAGTTTTGTCTGCGCAAACAGCTATCAGGTCAAACTGGTCACTTTTTAGTTCTTCCGTTAAGGAATTGACACTAGTGACTTCTAAATTATGGCCGACGACCGTTGCATCCGGAGCGACCTCTGTCAAGTTTTTGACGGCCACTTCAATCTTGGATTTTCCCACATCTTTTTCGCGATAAAGAACTTGTCGACTAGTGTTGGACAATTCAATCTCATCAAAATCAATAAGATGTAGGGTGCCTACCCCAATCTGCGCCAAGCCAATTGCCAGATACGACCCTATACCACCAGCACCTAAGATTAAAATCGATGCGGCATCAAGTCTCTCCTGCTGTTTGATTGCATCATTTATCGTAAAGTTGGGAAGAACTGCGTAGTTTCGTAGTTGACGATCATATTTTGCAAGTTGCTTGGGTGTGAGAGTGGTATCTAAGGCGGTGATATCCTTGTATTCTTTTATGACATTATTCTCGAATAAACGTTGCACCAAAGATGCAATATCGTCTACTTCATAAGGAGTATCAAGAAGAGCAGTGGACACATCATCAACAGTGGCGGGATTTTTAAAAATATTCAAAATCGTTAGGATAACGTCACTGTCCTTCTCTTCGAACATGACGTTTTCCTCATGTGGCAGGGCAATATGAAGACGTTTACTAGGCGTCAGGTGGGCATATGCCACTTCATTAAGAATATATTGTTTCCCCATGTTATTCTACCTTTCAATTTGAAAAG
>NZ_JBDGBK010000169.1:0-2658 GCF_040910045.1 Enterococcus sp. RTP21361st1_A6_RTP21361_211029
TTCGTTTTCATAAATCTATTATAAAAGAAAAGACTGTAGACATCATCCATAAAATGGACTTTGTCTACAGTCTGAGGCTGTTAACAACAGCCTTCGCTTCCATCATTTCCTCCACAGCATCCACCAGAGTTATTAACCGGCTGAGCAACAAAGTGAATCGCACCATATTTTCCAAATTCTTCTAACGTAGGATAAGATCCTTCTTTGACAATTTCTCCGTCTAGCAATGTAACTGGTAAAATATCATTTCCTTTTTGTTGTAACAACTTTAAAATCGTGGAGTTATTAACAAAAGCATCTGGATCACTTGTAAGATTATGACGTGAAGCTTCTACTGAATCTATTCCCTCAAATGTCTCAAAAACTGAAGTCACCATGAGTAATTCTTCGTCTACAGAAGGTCCACACACTCCTGTTGAGCAACACATTGCTGGTTCAAATAGTTCCAATTTTTTCATCTTCTTTTTCTTCTTTACAATTACAGTTTGATGTATCACAAATGCAATTCTCTTCATTAGAAAATAATTGCATCATTGAACCCATAAATTGATCTACAAAGCTATCTGTCAATTGATATCTGTGCCATGTTCCATCTTTGGTAACAAGCACAATACCAACTTTTTCTAATACTTTAATATGGTGTGAAAGGGTCGGTTGAGTAAAATCAAAATGATCTAAAATATCGCATGCGCATAAGCTGCCACAAGACAATATATCAATGATTTTTAACCGTTTTGGATCAGCAAGTGCTTTAAGCATTACTGACATTTCATCATAGTTCATACTTAATCCTCCTGAACATAGACGCTTATCTATGCATTAATATAGATAAATATCTATAAATCGTCAATCGTTTCTGTATTTTTTATGCTTGATGAATAATCAATAGAACCAAAAAAGCATTAACATCGATAATTTTCTTTATCAATGTTAATGCTTCATATTGGTATATCGATCTAATAGATTTAATTCATCAAATGTAAAACAATCAGATTGTGTCACATTAGGCTTTTGATATTTTCGGTAAGATTTGATTATCTCAGAACAT
This sequence comes from Enterococcus sp. RTP21361st1_A6_RTP21361_211029, assembly GCF_040910045.1. Taxonomy (NCBI): domain Bacteria; kingdom Bacillati; phylum Bacillota; class Bacilli; order Lactobacillales; family Enterococcaceae; genus Enterococcus; species Enterococcus sp. RTP21361st1_A6_RTP21361_211029. The sequence continues at coordinate 1,049 of NZ_JBDGBK010000169.1, forward strand.
TAATATTGCCCCTTTAAAAAATTTTGTCAGTACTTTTAAGTTATTCCATTCTGAAAATTCAAAATTTTCGATAAAGTCCATATAATTATGTAAAAGCAAAAAGGCCATATGAACGCCTCTTTACGGTACAATGTTTTTAACCACTAAAAACATACCCAGGAGGCAATCATATGACCCAAGTACATTTTACACTGGAAACAGAAGATATTCAAAGTTTAATTGACCAGTCGGTCAAAGATAATGCGGCTAAACAAATTTTACAAACTGTATTTAATCAGTTGATGGACGAGCAGCGAACAGATTATATTCAAGCCACAAACTATGAACGATCAGACGATCGAAGAAGCCAACGCAACGGCTATTATGAAAGAGAATTAACGACTCGTATTGGCTCTCTTGAGTTGAAAGTTCCCCGAACACGCGACGGTGAATTTGCACCGACTGTATTTGAGCGGTATCAACGCAATGAGAAGGCTTTGTTAGCCTCTATGTTAGAGATGTATATTTCTGGTGTCTCTACACGTAAAGTCTCTCAAATCGTTGAAGAACTATGCAGTAAATCAGTCTCTAAATCCTTTGTCTCCAGTTTAACTGCCCAGTTAGACCCTATGGTCTCTGAATGGCAAAATCGTTCTCTATCAGACAGGTCTTTCCCTTATGTTATGACAGATGTTATCTACATCAAAATCAGAGAGAATCATCGTGTCGTATCTAAAAGCTGCCATATAGCGATTGGCATATCAGAAGATGGAGAGCGTGAGATTATTGGCTTTATGATTCAAGATGAAGAAAGTGACGAAACTTGGTCTCTCTTCTTCGACTACCTCAAAACCAGAGGGTTAAGTGAAGTGGAAATGGTCATTTCCGATGCCCACAAAGGCTTAGTCAAAGCCATCAAGAAGTCATTTACAAACGCTTCATGGCAACGATGCCAGGTTCACTTTATGCGTAATATCCTCAATTGTATCCCTAAGAAAGATTCAAAACCTTTCAGAGAAGAAGTCAAAGCACTCTTCAAATTTACGGATATTGAAACGGCTCGCAAGGCTAAAAATACTATAGTAAGTGCCTATAGCGAACAATCAAAATACCATAAAGCCTGTGAAAAACTAGATGAAGGATTCGAAGATGCCTTTCAATACGCCGTTGTCGGTAAAGGTCAATCGAGATTAAAAAGCACGAATCTTCTTGAACGGTTAAATGAAGAAGTCAGACGCAGAGAAAAAGTTATCCGAATCTTTCCGAATCACGCCTCTGCCAATCGTTTAATCGGTGCAGTTCTTATTGACCGTCACGAAGACTGGCTAAGCTCTACCAGAAAATATATTCAATTTTAACCTATAGGTTAAAGCTTTAAAACAGTGTACTGTATTTTACACAATTTTATGGACTTGACTAAATTTTCAGTCTATATAATTAACTTATATTCAGTTTTACCAAATGATAAGCTTTAAAAAGTATTCAGAATTTAGTCATGTTATGGATCCAATAAAGTAGATATGGAATATTTATTTTCTCTTGTCTAATTTATAAGAGGGAGCGTCAATAATTTTGTGTAAATGATTCTTCCCTACTGCAGATTGTTTCTAATTCTCAATCAGTTGGCTTAG
>NZ_JBDGBK010000170.1:0-2605 GCF_040910045.1 Enterococcus sp. RTP21361st1_A6_RTP21361_211029
AGATTTTTTGGTCTAACTTTTGGGGGTCGCTTCATTCAGATGGTCTTTTTTTTTGCTCGCGTTCTTTGACAAAATCAATGAACGTGAGGATTTCTTTGATTCCTTCTTCTGAGATTGATTCATCGATATGGGAACTGATCAAGTCACTTTCTACTTTAGGATAGAGGTGTCTCTTATCAGATCGGCCTAAGAGATAGTCGGTCGACACACCAAATAGATCGGCTAACACTTGCAGCATGCTAAAGTCGGGCTCTCTTTTTCCTGATTCATAGGCAGTATAAGCTGGACGTGTGATCCCGATTTTGTCTGCCACTTCTTGCTGAGTTAACTTCTTTTCCAGACGTAATTTTTTTATGATTTGCGGAAACATAATGACACCTGCCTCTCTCGTGATAGTAACACACCGTTACTTAGAAAAAAAGAGTCGGTTGGTGTCTATTTGTTACTAAATGTCGTTGACAAGTGTCATAAGGAAACATATAATGAGTGTGTGTCGAAACGTTACATTCCGAAGAAGGAGGGAACTGTATGCGGGAGTGGCTCATTAGGCAACGTGAAAAAAATGGACTCACTCAGGATCAAGTAGCTAAGGAATCCGAAATTGAGCGAACATATTACAATATGATTGAACGAGGAAAACGCCGACCAAGTGTAGAAGTAGCGAAGCGGATCGGTAAAGTGCTCCAATTTGATTGGACGTATTTTTTTAGCATCGAAGGTAACATAACGACACAAAAAGACAAACCTAGTTAAATGGAGGAGGGGACTCAAGATGCCTGTAAAAGGTACAGTTGCAAAAATCGGCTATCTGGGTAAAAACAAAAGAAATTTCCAGGATCTAAAAAAAGATTTAAAGAAACACAAGTGGCTCTACGTCATGCTGATCATTCCAGTTATTTTTGTCGTGATCTGGAATTATTGGCCAATGTATGGCGTGATTATCGCATTCAAAGATTATTCTCCCGCATTTGGGATCTTAGGTAGCCCTTGGGTGGGATTGAAGCACTTTGAGCGTTTTTTTGCTTCCTATTTTTTTCTCGAGATCATTGTTAATACCTTGCGCTTGAGTCTTTACAGTTTGTTGGTCAGTGTACCATTACCGATCATTTTGGCGTTATTATTCAATGAATTGAATCGGAAATGGTTCAAATCAACCGCTCAGACGATTTCATACATCCCAAATTTTATTTCGGTGGTTGTCGTGATCGGGATGGTTCAATTCTTTTTTTCAAGTCAAGATGGCATGATTAATATGTTGCTGAATACATTTGGGTTTCCATCGATCGATTTTCTCGGAAGTCCTAAATGGTTTCCGCATATCTATGTGTGGTCGGGCGTCTGGCAAGGTGTGGGGTGGGGAACGTTGATTTATACGGCAGCGATGTCCGGGATCTCTCCCGATCAATATGAAGCCGCTTACTTGGATGGTGCCTCTCGCTTGCAATGTATTCGTCATATCACGATTCCTTCCATCATGCCGACCATCGTGATCTCCACGATATTGGCGACAGGAAGCATTTTATCCGTGGGCTTTGAGAAGACTTTTCTCTTACAGAACGCTGCGAATCTCGCTTCCTCTGAGGTGCTTTCGACATATACCTATAAAATGGGGATCATAAATGGGGAGTATAGTTTCTCTGCTGCAGTCGGTCTTTTTAATAACGTGATTAATTTTATTGTTTTATTTATTGTTAATAAACTAGCACAAAAGACAAATGAATCGAGTCTTTGGTAGGAGGAAAACGAATGAAAGTATCAGCAACGAAAGGGGATAAACTGTTTAATACTATCAATATCTTACTGGTCAGTCTGATTGCCCTGATTATCTTATATCCGCTTATCTTTGTGGTCAATGCTTCCTTCAGTGATCCCACTAGGATCTATGAGGTCCCGTTGCTTTTGTATCCCCGTGGATTAAATGTTGAAGGGTACAAGGAAGTGCTCAAGAGCAGTGATATCTGGACGAGTTTTCGCAACGCAGTGATCTACACGGGTTTAGGGACAGTGATCAACTTAATCGTCACGACGATTGCTGCCTACCCATTGTCTCGTTCCGGCTTACGAGGCAAGCGTTTCTTTACTTTATTTTTTACGATTACGATGTTTTTTAGCGGAGGGTTGATCCCCACTTATTTAGTCAATCAGCAGTTAGGGATCGTTAACACACTTTGGGTCATGATCTTGCCTGGAGCGTTGGGTGTTTATAATATGATTTTGATGCGTACGTATTTCAGTCAAAATATTCCTAATGATTTGATTGAAAGCGCTTATATCGATGGTGCCAACGATTTATGGTTATTATGGAAAGTCGTCTTGCCTCTGGCTACCCCGATCATCGCAGTGATGGCAATGTTCTATGGTGTCGGTCGCTGGAATGCCTACTTTGACGCGTTGATTTATTTACAGGATCGTGCCAAGTATCCTCTGCAGATTATTCTGCGAGAAATACTGGTTCAGGGACAGTTTGGCCAAGATATGAACCAAATCATTGCCGGTAGTGCGGAATCTGAATTGCTTATGCTGAAAATGGTTCTGTTGCAAAGTTTTAAATAAAGAATAAAATCCCTTACGGTATCTATGATTTAAGCTGGGATTCCCAATAATA
>NZ_JBDGBK010000171.1:0-2584 GCF_040910045.1 Enterococcus sp. RTP21361st1_A6_RTP21361_211029
AGGACCAGAAATCGTCAGCTGGTTAAAAGATTTAGGCCATGATATTTTCTTAGACTTAAAACTTCACGACATTCCCAATACTGTTGAGCGGGCCATGACACGTTTGGCAAATCTTGGGGTCGCGATCACCAATGTTCATGCGGCGGGTGGTATTGAGATGATGATAGCAGCAAAGCGGGGACTGCAAAATGGAACCAAGGAAGGCCAAAATGTGCCGCTATTGATTGCTGTCACACAGCTGACTTCTACTAGCGAAGAACAAATGCAGCAAGAACAGCTAATTTCTGTTTCTTTAGAAGAAAGCGTGCGTCATTATGCTCAATGTGCAAAAAAAGCAGGATTAGCTGGCGTGGTTTGTTCCGCCCAAGAAGCTGCTGCCATCAAGGTAGCTACCAATCCTGAATTTATGTGCTTAACCCCAGGAATTCGTCCGGCTGGTAGTGATGCCGGAGATCAAAAACGAATCGTCACACCAGCAAAAGCAGGACAAATTGGTTCTTCTGCGATTGTTGTCGGTCGACCAATCACACAATCTGCAACACCTTTTGATACTTACCAGGAAATTAAACAAGCATGGAAGGAAGCTATTCAATGACAGAAATCAGTAAAGCAATTGCCAAAGACCTTTTAACGATTGAAGCAGTATTTTTACGTCCAAATGAACCCTTTACTTGGGCAAGCGGCATCAAAAGCCCGATTTATTGTGATAATCGTATGACAATGAGTTACCCTGCTGTACGTAAAGCGATTGCCAGTGGTTTGGCTGCGCAAATCAAAGAACACTTTCCAGACGTCGAAGTAATTGCGGGTACAGCTACTGCTGGGATCCCTCATGCCGCTTGGGTAGCAGATATTCTTGATTTGCCAATGGTCTATATCCGCAGCAAAGCCAAAGATCATGGCAAAGGAAACCAAATCGAAGGACGTATCACGGAAGGTCAGAAAATGGTTGTGATCGAAGATTTGATCTCTACTGGCGGCAGTGTGTTAGAAGCTTGCGAAGCAGCCGCTCGCGAAGGGGCAAATGTTCTGGGGGTGGCAGCGATCTTTACCTATGAATTGCCGCAGGGATTAACCAACTTTGAAAAGGCCCAGCTGCCATTAGTGACGTTGACCAACTATTCAACAATGATCGATACTGCATTAGAGATGGACTATATCGGAAAAGAAGATATTGCATTGCTGCAGCAATGGAAACAGTCACCTCAAACTTGGACTGGTAAATAAGAACAACGAATATGCCTGGAGTGATCCAAGAGCATATTCGTTTTATTTTTATCTTTTTTCTGATACGATTTGAGACGATTCATCAAAAGTTATCTGGCAGTTGAAAGGCAGCCAGTTTCAATAGGGAGGCAGTTTTATTGAAAAGAAATATGGATGTTCCATGGAGTTATTCTGGGGAGAATGGTCCTGAGTATTGGCACACATTGTGTGACTGGTATGCTGAAGGAGCGAAGTTTCCATTGCAATCGCCCATTGCGCTTTACCATGACGATACAGAGGAACCTGTCGATGAGGATTTAAGCTTCCATTACCATCGGGAACGCTTTACTGAAAAAGAATTTAAAAATACGATTCATTTTGTTCCATATAATAAAGAAAGTTACGTGACCTTTCAAGGCATTAATTACTACCTAACGGATATTCATTTTCATATGCCTTCTGAGCATATCATCGATGATGAGCAGCAAGAACTTGAATTTCATTTGGTACATATGAATGAACAAGGAGAAAACTTAGTCGTCGGTATTTTGTTCCGGTTAACAGATAAATTAAACTGGATCTGTAATCAGCAAGATGATAGTATTTGGGATTTCAAAAACCATACCCAATGGTTTGACCCATCGATGTTTTTACCGGAAATGACCCACCATTTTCACTATGTAGGTTCTTTGACAACTCCTCCAACTAAAGGTCCAATCAACTGGTTTGTATTTGACTGGGTAGGCGAGATGAGTCGTCGCTTTATTCTGGAATTTCGTGAAGAAGTTTTGGAAAACAATAATCGTCCATTGCAGGATCGAAAAGACCGACCAATCTACTTTTACTGATGGTCTAGCGAACGAAAGGAAGGTTACGAAATGGATCAGTTTCAAGAGTACCTAACAAAAGAATTGTCAGAGGCACAGCGAAAAGTCCTGGAGCCATTATTTGAACATATATTAACTGAATTCCCGGATTTGCAGACTCGAATTGCTTGGAACCAGCCGATGTTTACGGATCATGGAACCTTCATCTTGGGGATTAGCAGTTCGAAGAAACATTTCTCAGTCTCGCCAGAAGTGAAAACGATGGCCTTGTTCAATACCCGCATTGAAGCAAGTGGCTATTCACAAACAAAAAACATTTTTCGTATTTTATGGGATCAGCCGGTTGACGAAAAGCTGATCTTCGACATTATCCGTTTTAATATGAAAGACAAAGCGGATTGTCAAACCTTTTGGCGCTAGATAGTCGTTCTGAAAATAAATTTTAATGGCCAACAAAAAAGACGATTTATTCGTCTCAGACTGTAGACAAAAGCTGTTCCAAACTCGTAACTCGAGCTTGGAACAGCTTTTTATCTACTTCGTTTCGAATT
>NZ_JBDGBK010000172.1:0-2435 GCF_040910045.1 Enterococcus sp. RTP21361st1_A6_RTP21361_211029
GTATTTTGGTAACTCTCCCGTATCGGTCGGCTACCGTTTGGTCAGCAACAAAGGTAGTACTTTATTGTCGCAAATCCAAATGTTTTCCCCTTTATTTGTGCATTTACAGAACATTTGCTAACTTCGCACCTATGCAGTATGGTGATAGCACACTAGCACCCTAAAGGGTGCGTGTGTAAGGGGACAAGCCCCCTTAACCCCCTGTCAGCCGGCTGTCACCGGCTGTTATCGATTGTCACAAAAATGTTAACTTATGGGAGCAACAAGTATTCATGTACAAGCAGTGAAGCCGGGGAGTGAGATTCACAACTTTAGGGAAAAAGAGTTGGACTATGTTCGTCCCGAACTTAGTCATTTGAATGAAAGCTGGGTTGGAGATAGCATCTCCCATCGGCTGGAAAGTGCGAAACAAAGATATCTCGATACGGTTGGGCAGAAGATGCAGGCTAAAGCCGCACCCATACGAGAGGGAGTAATAGTAATCAAACAAGAAACCACCATGCAGGAACTCCAGCAGTTTGCCACGGTCTGCAAAGAACGTTTCGGTATCGAAGCATTTCAAATCCATATACACAAGGACGAAGGATACATGAACGCAAAGCAATGGACACCTAACCTTCATGCCCATGTAGTTTTCGATTGGACGCAGCCGAATGGGAAAAGTGTGCGTTTATCGCGTGATGACATGGCAGAACTCCAAACCATAGCATCTGAAACACTGGGCATGGAACGTGGCGTTTCTTCTGACCGCAAACACTTATCGGCTATGCAGTACAAGACCGAATGTGCGAAAGAACAGCTTCAGGAACTATCAAACGATATATCCAGTGCATTAGACAAACACAAGGACGTACAAAACCAGCTTCTTCAGCTTCAGAAAGAACTACGTTCCATTGAAACAAAGAAGAACGTCCAAAAACTCATTTCTAAGGCTTCAGAGAAGTTTTACGGCTTGATTGGAAAAACAGTCAACGATAGGGAAAAGGATGCCTTAAAAGCCAAAGTAAAGGCTTTAGAGGGGGAAAATGAACAGCTATCCGATAGACTGGGAAAGGCTATACTTGAAAAAGAGCAAAACGGCACAAAGGCATTCAAAGCCGAGAATGACAAGGAGTATTATAGACAACAAATGGACAACGCAAGGACAACCAGTAACCGATTAAGGACGGAGAACCAAGAACTAAAGACCGAAACCAAGGAATTGAAAAAAGAACTTGGTAAGATGAAAGACTTGTTCAATTCCGAACAACTGGAGGCTTTAAGGCATCATTTCCCAAACATATCAAAAGCTATGGAAGAGGGGAAAGACCTACTCAAGCAAATCACCAGAAGCAGAGGTTTCGGTATGGGTATGTAACCCCCCCCCGCCCCCAAAGGGGGAGCGACCAAACGGCAGCCTCTCTCAATGGAGTGTTACGTCGTTCGGATTCGGAAGAAATTTTGCAGGGTTCGGAAAACGGTTGTGTGCTTATTCTAAAAAAAGTTTATGGTGTGGCGCTCGTCGGGACGGGTGGTCCCGCCCCTTGCCGCTGGGCGCTCCCCGACCGATGATTTTTAAGTGACTGATTTTGTGCTGTTTTGGGGGTATATTAAGAATAGAAGAAATAGAATAAGTTAAGTACTTGATACACAATATAGGGCATTTTCCATATTGGAAATTCTCATTTTCCAATCTAGAAAATACTGATTTCCTAATATAATACTAAACAGGAAAATAATATTTCCCTTAATATTGTTTTTATGGAAAATAATAGTTTACTTTGTGGAGAATAATATTTCCCAAAAACACATCAAAATGGAAAATAAAAAAGCAGTTAAGTTAACCGATTTTCAAAAGAACGAAGAAAATCCTTTTATGAAACAAGCTATAGAAGGTATTGAAAATCATGTTGTTAAAAAGTATAAGAGTAATAGTGGTGGCGATAAGAGAGCCGTAGTAGCTTTAGCCGACACTGAAACTGGAGAAGTGTTTAAGACTTCGTTTATCCGTCAAATAGAAGTAGATGAAGAACAATTCACTAAATTGTATCTTTCTAACTTTGCTGCATTCTTTGACCTATCACAAGCAGCTATTCGGGTTTTTGGTTACTTTATGACCTGCATGAAACCCAAAAATGATTTAATCATCTTCAATAGAAAAAAATGCCTAGAATATACCAAATACAAAACAGACAAAGCCGTTTATAAAGGACTTGCAGAACTTGTAAAAGCTGAAATCATAGCCCGAGGACCAGCCGATAATCTTTGGTTTATTAATCCTCTGATAGTATTCAATGGTGACCGAGTGACATTTGCTAAAACATACGTTCGGAAAAAGACTTTAGCTGCCCAAAAGAAAGAAGAAGCAGAGAAACGACAATTATCACTTGGCTTTGATGAACAGTAACACTCCATTGAGTGAAGCTGCCGTTTGGTCGCTCCCCCTTTGGGGGCGG
>NZ_JBDGBK010000173.1:0-2396 GCF_040910045.1 Enterococcus sp. RTP21361st1_A6_RTP21361_211029
CGTCTCAGAGGTGACCGGGTCCAGGGAAGCGACCAGCTCAGCGGCGGCCAGCAGCAGCGCGTCGCCATCGCCCGCACCCGCGTCCAACAGGCCAGGATCGTGCTCGCCGACGAGCCGGTCGCTTCCCTGGACCCGGTCACCTCTGAGACGATCCTCACCGACCTCAAACGCATGAACCAGGATGACGGAACCACGGTGCTCATCAGCATCCACTCCGTCGGCTTCGCCAAGAAATACGCCGACCGGATCATCGGCATGCGCCGGGGAACGGTGGTGTTCGACGGCACCCCCGCCCAACTCACCGACGACATGTTCCGCCACATCTACGAGGGCGACGACGCCGGGAAGACGGGTGAGCGATCATGACCCGCACACCGTCGGCCGGCCGCCCCCTGAAGGACACGGTGCACCGGAACCTGTGGAAACGGCTCGCCACCGTCATAGTGTTCGTCGTCTGCTTCCTCGCCGCGAAGGACGCGACCGAGACCGACTTCGGCGAGGCGATCGCAAACATGGGGCAGGCCGCGGATTTCTTCTCGAACCTCCTGTCGCCCGACTGGGCGTATTTCGCCAAGGTGTGGATGCCCCTCGTCCAGACGATCCGCATGTCCGTGGTGGGCACGTCACTGGGACTCCTGTTCGGCGTGCCGTTCGCGTTCCTGTGCACCAGCAACGTGACGGGCAACCGCGTGGTCGCCACGGTCGCCCGCGTGGTCATGGACATCATCCGCACGATCCCCACGCTGCTGCTCGCCGCCCTGGTCGTCGCGTTCATGGGCATCGGACAGGTCAGCGGCATCATCACCATCGCCGTGTTCACCTTCGGCATCGTCGGCCAGCTGATCTACCAGTCGATCGAGATCTCCGACCCCGGCCCCGTCGAGGCCGCCCGCTCCGTGGGCGCCAACCGCATGCAGATCGCCACATGGTCGATCCTCCCGCAGATCGGGCAGGACATCGCCAGCTACGCCATGTACGCCTTCGAGATCAACATCCGCGCCTCCGTGATCCTCGGATACGTGGGAGCCGGCGGCGTGGGCGTCCTGCTGAACTCCTCACTCAGCCTGATGCGCTACGACCGCGTGTCGCTCGTCATACTCACCGTTCTCGTGCTCGTCGTCATCGTCGACTGGGTCAGCGAGATCATCAGAAAGAGGCTCCGCTGATGCGTATCCGTCTCACCGCACACCACCTCATGGCCGCCCTCATAGGCATCGCGGTCATCGTCTGCTTCGCGACCACCAACTGGTCCGACAAGGCCCCCATGTCCTGGACCTCCCTGTCGGACACCATCAGCCAACTGTTCCACCCCGACTGGTCGTACGTCTACGACGGCAGCGGTGAGGACCTAGTCAGCCTCATGCTCCAGACCATCTGCATCGCCTTCCTGAGCATGGTCATCGCCACGGTCATCGCGTTCCCCTGGTCCTTCATCAGCGCGACCACCCTGTGGCGGCACACCCCCGCCGTCGCCGGCGCGGCGAAGTTCGTGACCGACCTGCTCAGGGCGTTCCCCGAACTCGTGTACGCCATCATCTTCGTCAAGGTGGTGGGCCCCGGCCCCGCGGCCGGCGTCCTCGCCCTGGGCGTCCACATGGTCGGCATGCTGGGCAAACTGTACGCCGAGAACATCGAATCCATGGACAACGGGCCCGCCGAAGCCATGGAATCGGTCGGCGCCAACTTCTGGAAGACCACGTTCTTCGGACGCATCCCCCTGCTCATGCCCATCTTCGCGTCACTGTCCCTCAACCACTTCGAGATTGCGGTGCGCAGCGCCGCCACCCTCGGCCTGGTCGGCGCCGGCGGCATCGGCGCACCACTGATCTTCGCCATCCAAAGCCGCCAATGGAGCAGGGTCAGCATCATCCTGCTGGGCATCATCATCGTGGTCGCGCTCATCGACGCGGCGACCGGATGGCTACGCAAGAAACTCCTCTAAAAGGCCTGCCACATGACCACGATCACGATCCTCGCCACCAGCGACCTGCACGGCTTCCTGCCCGACACCCTCGCGGACGTGCCCGGCGACCCGTCCGCCGCGAACGCCCACGCGGCCGGCATACTCGCCGCACACGCCGCCAAGCGGATGACGGGCGTGGACGACGCCACGCTGCTCATCGACGCCGGCGACTACCTGCTAGGAAGCGCCTACGCCACCTTCACCGCCCGATCGGCCGAGAGGGAATCCCCGCTCACCCGCGTCGCCTCCGCCTGCGGCTACACCGCCATGGCCCTGGGCAACCACGACTTCGACCACGGCACCGCACTGCCCGCAAGCCAGAACCCCCACCTGCACGAACGGCTCCTGTGCTGCAACGTGACGGACGAGGAAGGCCACCCGATCTTCCATCCATACCGACTCGTCCAAGCCCGGGGCATCCGTGTGGGCATCG
>NZ_JBDGBK010000174.1:0-2424 GCF_040910045.1 Enterococcus sp. RTP21361st1_A6_RTP21361_211029
ATCAGCATCAAATTGATTTCTTAAATTTGCGACTTCGTTATAATATCATCTGTTTCCGTTTTGGTCAAGCCCTTTTTCAAAAAGTTTTTTTGAAAGGTTTTGACTGTCGGTGTGTTTTGCCAACGTTGATAAATTTACCATTATTCTCTCTGAGGGTCAAGCATATTTTCTGTTTTTCTCCAATAAATTTTCTGAAAAGAAAAAAAGCCGTATCAACGGCTTTTTTATGTAGTTGTCTTCTATCCATTTGATTAGAAGAATGGCATACCTTCTATTTTGTAATCTTCAATAATTTGTCTGAAAACATTCGGTTCTTCCCACGCATAACCATCAGGTAGTTGTTTGTCTTGTCCTGATTCTTGGGTTTCAAAAACAAAAAGTGGAATATTCTCAGCATCAATCGATCCATTGGTTAATTCAACAAGATTGATCGCTGTCACGTCTAAATGAATACTGTCTTTAAACAATTGTAAAATATTTGCTAGACCGGTCTTATCTTCAGAGAAGTCTGTAGATGCCAGTTCTGCGGTACCTTCGTGCGTCTGCATCAAAAACTTTTTCGAGCCATTTGCCAAGTGCATCATAACTGTTCCTGCCACTTTTTTGGATCCCAAAATACCCACCTCGGTTATTCAACTGATTGTAAATCAATTTTAGCACATTTTCAGAAAATATGCACGATTATCTCTTTCCGTTTTCTTTTTCCAGCATCTCTTTGGCTTCTGCTGTCCACTTTGGTAAGGCTTCAGCAATCGTCCGAAAACCGATTCGTTTGTTTTTATTCGTAAAATACCTTTTGCGCTTATAAGGAAGCTGAACAAATTTTTGTTCTAATGTTCTGCGGGACAGACTGATTTTTTGGCTATATTCATCGATATCGATAATCTGTACGCGCACCTCCTGGCCCACTTGCAAAACATCATGAATATTCTTCGTGTATCCAGACTGGATCTCAGAAACATGGATCAAGCCTTGTGTTTCTTTATCGAGCGACACAAAGGCGCCGTATGGTTGTATACCTGTGACCGTTCCGTCAATAATAGTTCCGATTTGATAGTCCATATGATTTCCTCTCTTTTCATCTTTTATTATACTTGAACTAGTGTTAGATTTGAAGTAGTAGAAAAAAACGATCTAGGAGGGGTACATATGACGAATTTTGACAATGTCCATTCACGGTTAAATACCAATAGTGTAAAGTGGGACAGTATTGCTACGACCTATAAGGAAGAAGGTTTACTGCCGTTATGGGTAGCCGACATGGATTTTTTGGCACCTAAGCCGGTCAAGAATGCCCTGCAGCAAGTGATTGATCAAGGAATTTACGGCTATACTGTTTTCCCTGAAAGTTTGTACGAAGCAATCATTTCTTGGCAAGAACGAAAACACAACTACTCGCTACAAAAAGAGGAGATTTTGTTCAACAGTGGTGTTGTCCCTAGTCTCGCATTAGCTGTGCAGAGCTATACCAATGAAGGCGACAGTGTAATGATTCATGATCCAGTGTACCCACCATTTGCTGACGTTGTTGAAAAAAATCAGCGTCAACTTGTGCGCAACCCGTTGATCGAAAAAAACGGGCATTTCGAAATCGATTCCGTTGCAATGGAATCTGCTATTGTAGATAACCATGTCAAACTGATGATTTTGTGTAATCCACACAATCCTGGTGGTCGTGTGTGGACAAAAGAGGAGCTGCAAACAATTGGGTCGATCTGTCAAAAACATCATGTTCTCGTGGTCAGCGATGAAATCCATCAAGACATCGTTTTTGCTCCGAATACATTTGTTTCATTTCAGACAGTTGATCCTGTTTTTGCTGATTTCTCCATTGTTTTAACTTCAGCAACCAAAACATTCAACTTGGCCGGCATCAAAAATTCAATGATCTTTATCAAAAATCTGGATTTGAAAAAACAATTCATAACTGTTCAAGAAAAAAATGTTCAAAGTGAAATCAATACATTCGGTATTGTAGCAACAGAAGCAGCCTATCGAGAGTCAGAAGCATGGCTGGATGAATTGCTTAACTATCTTTCAGCCAATATCGAATGGACCTGTGAGTTTTTGGTAGAAAAATTACCTGAAATCAAGTTTCAAAAGCCAGAAGGCACCTATCTTATGTGGCTAGACTTCTCTGCCTACGGTCTTTCTGACCGAGAGTTACAACGCAAATTGATCAAAGAAGCAAAAGTGGTCTTGAATCCAGGTATCAACTTTGGCCCATCCGGAACGCAACATATGCGGATCAACTTGGCTTGTCCTCGAGAAACGCTGCAAAAAGGTCTCCTGCAAATTGCTGCTGCATTCACAGAACTGAAACAATAAAAAAGAACCCCGCGGGGTTCTTTCAGACTGTAGACAAAAGCTGTTCCAAACTCGTAACTCGAGCTTGGAACAGCTTTTTATCTACTTCGTTTCGAA
>NZ_JBDGBK010000175.1:0-2395 GCF_040910045.1 Enterococcus sp. RTP21361st1_A6_RTP21361_211029
GTCCTGGACCTCCATGAGGGAGCCTCGGAACGTGTCCGTGGCCTCGGCGGCGCCGCAGGACGCGACGAACGCGCACCTCACGCCCGCCGGCAGGCCGGAGACCACCCATTCGGCGTAGCCGCCGATGAGGTCGGACGAATGCCGCAGGATGATGCCCGGCCTGCCCGGAGAACCCCACTGGTTGACGCTGCAGTCGAGACTCCTCGTGGGTTTCGGATCGCCCAGCATGGGGTTCGGGAACCAGTTATGTCGCATCATCGGCGCTCACCGCCGATCACTGCAGGGGCATCGAGCCTCCGTCGAACCACGGGAACCGGGGGAGGAGTTGTTGGACGGTCGGCCATTCGTCGCCCTCGTACACGGCCAAGGCCTCCAACGTCAAACTGCCCCCGCCATGGCAGAAGATGCTGTGGTTGCCGCCCCCCGACGGTCTTCGCCGCCTTCCACGTGGCACCCGATGGGGTCGTGTCCGAGGCGAGCGGCGTGCCGTTCTCTATTTCCACGTTCAGCCCGCTGGTGGCCGTGTAGGCGACGACCACGACACGGCCCGATCTCATCAGTTCCGACCACTCCTGAAAGTTGGCTAACGACCAGGTGCCGTTGTCGGCATGCGTGTAGCGGTAGCGCCCGCCGGCGAGGCGCTCGACATTCACGCCGCCGCTGCTGGCCCACGTGTTTAACCGCTTGTGGCATGAGGGGTCGGTGTACAGGTTGGTGATGTAGCTCATGCCGCCACCCCCAGTCCGAAATCTAGGGCATTGGCATCATGTCGCCGCGAAACCAGTCGAGATCCAGCGCCTTGAGCTGCTGCCAATCGGTTTTCGGACCGATGTACAGGTGATCCCATATCACGGAACCGCCCGATGGGGCGCACACTCGCCACGTCAGAGTTTCCGTGCCCTCGGGCACCGTGAACTCGTAGGCGTAGTTCTTCGCCTCCAATACGGCTTGACCTCTGTTCAACATTTGGACGAAATTTCCGCTCCAGACCGGCAGAACGCCGTTGAGCGGGTTTTGCACCCCCGATCCTGGGGGCGTAGCCTGCCGGCAGCGGGCGGCTATCACCCATACTCCCGGCTCGGGTATCGGAATTCCCGCCCATTGGGCGAAGACCTCGCTCTGTCCATCCTCCGGAACGGCCGCGAGGCTGAGCGTGCCGAGAGGCGACTCCGTGATATTGCCCGACGAGCCGGAGCGTCCGCATGTCATGTAGTTGCGTACATACGTCATGCGGCCACCACCCAGTCAGAGCGGTGAGCGCGAACAGCCAGACGACGGCGTTTAAGCCAGCCTCCCCCCCCTAATGGCAGTGGCATGAGGTTTCCGGCGAACGGGCTGCCTGGCGCGAGCAGTTGGAGCTCCTCGTAGTCGGCCTTGGCGCCGACGAAGATGCACCACATGTTGATGCGTTGGCCGGCCTTGCCGGGGGCGCGGAAGACGATTTGGGGAGGCTCCTTACGCTCTCCGGGTATCGTGAACTCCGCACTCATGCCGCCGTTCGTGCTGCCGAGCGTACGCCACGTGCCGCTCCTGTCGTAGCCCCAGCATTCCAGCAAGCTGCCGTGCAGGGGTCTGCCCCCCTCGTCGGCGTAGGTGTTCGCGGCGAGCACGAGCGGCGTCTCCCTTGGCAGGCCGGGGTGCGGGACCTGGGCGAAGCCGTCGCCGTCGTTGATGGTGGTCAGGTTGACGCCCGGATACAGGCTCGGCGGCTTGTACTCGCTGACGTATCCGACCGTGCAGTTATGCGCGTCGGCTCCCGGTCGGGGGCCGGACGGGTCGAACATGGGATTGAGGTAAAAGTTGCGCAGATACACCATGCCTTTCCCCTTTCTGTTTTCGGGTATGAAAAAAGCCACCCCCGTGGGATGGCTTTCGGAAAAAAATGGTTTGACTGTGTTTATTCGCTCTTGGACTGTTTGGCCTCGAGCTCGGCGATCCTGCGCTGCAGGGCGTTGACCTGCGCCTTGGCGATGGCGAGGTCCACGCTCAGACTGCTGATCTGCTGGCTCAATGTGGCGATCACGTCGTTCGCGTCCGCGGCCACGGTGGTTTCGGTTTTGTCTTTCATGGTTATCTCCTATCGGTGATTGGTGGGGTTATCGCGTCGATGAACTTTTCACGCGCGGTTTGGATTTCCGCGGCGTGTTCGGCGAGCAGGGTTTCGAGGCTCGTGGCGTCCACGCCGGCGGGCAACCGTATCGACGGTTCCACCGGCTCGCCGGCGTTCGGTTCGTCCAACGCCCGCGCGGCGGCGAGAGCCGCGTCCGCCTCGTACGAGTCCACTATGGTCGTGGCATCCAAGCCCAACAGCCGGCGGGTCTCCGCACGCCCGTCGGCGGCCAGCGCCCCGTTCGCCTTGAACGCGCGGTGCAGTGATGCGGCGCGCACCTGATTC
>NZ_JBDGBK010000176.1:0-2379 GCF_040910045.1 Enterococcus sp. RTP21361st1_A6_RTP21361_211029
TTCGAAGACACTGTCACCGCCCCGCGTTATATGGCAAATGCTACTTATTTTTCTTGTTTCCCTGGCGCAAGTACAGAGTCCGCGGCTCGGATACAGAATAAACTGCGGCATAGTCGGATACTTCTTCTCGGATTGGGGGGAGGGGGTTCCAATATCTTGACATTATTGTCTGGTCTAGGAATCGCAGGTGTCACCATTGTTGACTATGACAATGTTGAGGAAAACAATCTTGGTCGTCAATTGTTGTATCGCGAGTCAGATATTGGACGACCTAAAGTGGAAGCGGCGGCCGAAGCTTTACATGCGATGAATTCCGAAATGGAAATTAAAGCCATCAATCGTAAGATAGAATCCTCCGAAGATGTATCGACTTTGATTCCGGGAAATGATTTGGTGATATGCGCTGTTGACGAACCGCCATTCTTAGCGCAGCGGCGCGTGAATAAAGCAATCGTAGAAGCCAACGTACCTTGTGTTTTCGGTGCAACTCAGATGACGCATGGGCGAGTATTCACGATTGTCCCACAAAAAACGGGTTGCTTTGACTGCTTACATCTATATTACACGAAGAATGATTCACGATTCGTTAAACAGTTTCGAGGCTTCCAATCTTCCGGCTTCAAATCTCCTACCATTGCATTTGCCCCAACCATTTGGCTGATTACATCGGTTATGGTAGATGAGGCGGTACGTCTTATTACAAACTATGAGAAACCTCGCAGTTTGGGACTGCAGTTGGAAATTGACTACCCCAATTACACGAGTTTCCCCCATCCCGCATGGCCTAGATACGATGAATGTCCAACTTGCGGTAATGGATCATATGACGATTGGGAAGCATTCAAATATTACGGGGAAGGTGTCTAAGTTCACTTTTGAGGAAAAGGTGTAGATGTGTATTGCCGAAAAAATTCTTCCGGCCAATGGATTATTGGCAATGGAAACCAGCCACCGGTAATCCTATCTTCTGCTCACTGCAAAAGTCAATTTGAAGCAAAGAAAATCGCGCAAACAATTGACGGATTTAATATACCATTGTCGGAACCAACTCCAGGCAAAGGAAAAATATGGTTTTGCATGAGATTTTTTTTGTGGATATCATTAGCCCTATCATCCATGCTGAACATTTATTATTTCTTTCGTTATGGATTCCCCTCAGGGAGATGGTGGCTGGTACCCCATGAATCCATTCTGATTGACATACTGCTGATTACGGTAGTAGGCGTAGTTTCTACAGCAATCCATGAATTTGGCCATATGGTTTTCGGTCGTTCGTGGACCGTTTCTGCACAAATGTTGCATCGTGTGATAAGCACTAATCTAAATCACGTCTGGGCTTGGCCGCGCATTCGGCGCATTGAAGCGATCTCTGCCGGGCTGATATTTGACTCAGTGCTTCTCTCGGCTTTATTTGCGGTTCAGATTATTTTCGATAATGCATATGCTGCATCAGCGGCTTCAACAGTTTGCCTAAGAATGGTATGGCAATTGGGGTTTCATGCAATCCGTGATGGTAGATTACTGATTGTTTTAACTTTGGATAGGCCTCTATTCTTTAGCAAACCCTCTAACAATGGTGAATATCTTTTATCGTTCATATTCAGATTATTTGGATATGCAATGGATTTATTCATAATATGGCAATGGCCCATTGCTTTGACTATTGGCTTACTTGAAGTGTAAACGATAGGAAGGTGGAAATGGAGCAATACTGTAGTTTATCCGTGCGAGATTTAAATAAGCGGTTCGGGAGATTCTCTTCCGACGTATGGGCGCTGCGGGATGTCAGTTTTTCATTGCCCAAAGGGACACTTACAGGAGTTCTCGGACATAATGGTGCAGGTAAGACCACGTTACTCGGGTCGCTTTGCGGATCAGTGAAACCGACTTCTGGAACCATACTTTTTTCCGGAAGAGAAATATCCCATGCAGCCGAGCTGAGACGTCTATGCGCGTATATGCCGCAGCCACATGTCCCTTTGCGCGGGGTCACTCCTGTCGAGGCTTTATGCTGCGCAGCCGGCATGCGTGGCATATCTCGTCGTCGTGCGGTTCGCCTAACGAATGACTTCTTGGGTCGTCTGGACATTGAGCAATATTCGCATGTCGCAGGAGAGAATCTATCTGGTGGCTGCAGACGCCTAGTCTCTTTGGGGATGGCTCTCGTTCAGGAGGCTTCCGTAATACTGCTGGACGAACCGACCAACGATGTGGATCCGATTCGTCGAAGCAGAGTATGGAAAATACTCCGGCAGGAAGCCGACCAAGGCAAAACAATACTTGTAGTGACTCACAATCTAGATGAGATAGGTTCGGTGGCCGACAATTTGTTGATCTTCGACTGCGGTCGCCTCGTATGTAATGCGTCACCACGCCAAC
>NZ_JBDGBK010000177.1:0-2288 GCF_040910045.1 Enterococcus sp. RTP21361st1_A6_RTP21361_211029
ACATACCGACCTGAGCGAATATCATCCTCCATGGCTGCCGCGAACGACTCGGCATCGGCTCGGGTGCTGAATGCCTTGCTACTGCGCTTCTTAGAACCGTCGGGCAAGGTTGCCCACCAAGACACCCGCCATCGCTTCCCGTGTCCATACCGCGCCGTCTTAAACTTCTCGGGCACCTTGGCCTTCTCCGGCGTCTTCATATACGCGGCCAAGCTCTTCGTTACAGAACTGGGAACTGGAATCTTCACCTTGCTGCCATCGGGCAACGTCTCCCGTGGCTCGGTCAGCCAGAGGTCTTCAATCCAAGCTTTCGACATTGCTTTTCCTCACACGTGCAACGAGTGCTTCAAAGGAGACATCCCAGTATTTAGGCTGAGAAACCGAGATGGCATCTACGTCAAACGACTGAACACAACGCCCTGCCTCAGCTACAGCATCGAGTATTCGGTCAGCCATTTCATCTGGAATGCAATACGCATATCTGCCTAACCAATTCAAATTCTTTGCAATATCATTAACCGTGTTCACAAGCACCTTGAATACTTTTAGAGATAGTTCAACCTGTTCCTGTTTTGTTGCTGAATATTCTCCACGTTTCGGTTGTGGTGTTTTAGAATACCCACCCATTCTAAAACGTCCTTTATCTGTATAAATCCAGAACTGGCTATTATTCCATTCCCTCAATGCCATCCGATATTTATGTTCAGCTACTGCTGAAATATCGACTAAACCATGAACCGGATAGGTCTTTAGCATCCACTGGAGCTTGTTAGTATCAGCCAATAGCCTTCCCGCTTTTTTAAAATCTGTATCTTCTGCCTGCAATTCGAAATCATCTAGACGTTGTTCACCATAGATCTGCAAATTAGTTTTCCCATCCGGGAACAAAGGATTGTTCTCAAAAGGCTTTTGAACATCCACAAACAAGTTCACGAGAGGCACCCCCAAGGCAATCGCTATATCTAACGCATCAGACAGTTTTAGTCGCGTACGGCCAGTCTCAATGTTTTCAAGCACATCGGCTGTGACAAGACTATTCGGCACAAGTTCCTTGACTCTCTTCGCCAAGTCCTCGCGAGACCCCCTAATTTTGCCATCTCTGTCAATAGGCGCCCATCGATGCCGCGCCCGTCGAACACAGGCACCTATATACTTCTCTCGATCGTTTGTCAAGTTCATATATGCATGATACCGCAAAACTACGGATTATGTTCATTCCCTTACCGATACCTACGTTGATTCCGGCAGGCTAAAACCATGAACACAAACGCGACACACTCCGAGATGCCAACGCTCCTCACCCCGGCAGATGCGGCGACCATACTGCATGTGCCGGTGAAGACGCTGGCTCGCTGGAGGTTCGAGAACTCCCACCTGCCGTATGTGACGCTCGGCAGGAAAGTCCTGTATCGAGAGAGCGACTTGGTGGACTTCGTCGCGCGCAATGTTCATGAAGTGATCCAGTAACGGCCAACCTTAAGGAGGTACTCACAATGGCCGACGAAATGAAGGAACTCCGCGGCGCGGTGTTTGACCTGATTCCCGATGGGGTTTCGGTCGTCGCGCTCGACGAGATTGAAGTGGACGACATGACCCCCAAAACGAGGAACGTCAAGGACGAGGACAGCAACAAGCAGCACCGCGTTGACGACGAGCGCTTCGGTGGTCTCGTCTACAAACTCCCCGGCGTGGCTGTCCGAGATTGCCGCCGCAAGCGCATCCGCAACAAGGTGAGTGTCTTCGTCCGGCAGCGTCCCTCCGCCGCGATCCCGGAGATGACCCAGCTCCGACTCACTGGCCGCGTGCTGCTCTCCCCCTACGCCGTGGACGACCTGGGATTCACCATCGTCGCCGACGGCGTGGAGTCTGCGTCCGCTGGCACCAACACAGGAAGGCACTCCAATGAATGAGACCGGCATCAGCATCCCTTGGTGGAGTTGGCTCGCTCTCATTGCTGCACTGGTGGCGTGTGCCATCGTCGCCAAGATCGCAAGGGACATCCGCGCGACGAAAAACATCATCGCCGCACGCACCAAGAACACCCAGCAGGTCGAGGATGAAGATCGGAAGCTTGTTCGCTACGGCAAGCGACTTGGCGGTCACTACATCGCATGGCCGCGCGAATGGTGCAACCAAGAGGAAGCAGCTGGACGCGGCGCGATGACTGTCAACGAACTGTGGCCAGACGAGACAACTGAGCCAATCGCGCACCGACGTTTCACGTGGGTGCAACGCACTAGGAGGATGTAGCCGTGGGACTACAGTTTGCGGGGCGGTGGTTCGGACGC
>NZ_JBDGBK010000178.1:0-2202 GCF_040910045.1 Enterococcus sp. RTP21361st1_A6_RTP21361_211029
ATATTTTGAATTTCTATGAATGTGCCCCCAGTAACTATGTTCCGTTATAAGAGCAGTAATCATCATTCTGTCAGTTACTTTCACATCTTCTGGCAAATAGTGAGGACTTGCAAAGCTATCTAAACTTTCATGAACCATTGCATGCCAATCAGTTGCTTTCCCCCTTCGCAATTGCAATTCTAGTCGCCACCAAGTATCGATTTCTTTCGGAACAACTTTCCGTTTTCTTTCTTGTTCCAATTTTTTGTTATACATCCGAATCTGTCGTTCACTAGCACGACTTCCCCAATATGCTGTTTCCAGTTTCCCAGACCGACCGTAAATTGGTTTGAAAGAAACAGGATCAACCACCCGATATTGGGTAATGAAATCATCTGGCACGTCAATAATGTCACAAGCAATATCTGCACGTGAGAAATGTGGTTCTAAAAATAAATCATGGATAAAGTTCTTCATCGAGCCCGCCAGAAATTGGCTAATTTTATTGGGGTTAAAGTCAATCCGCCCTTTTCCCTCTTGAAACTTAAGAATCTCAATATAAGCTATATTTTCCTCATGTTGGTCTAGTAATTGCCAGCCATTATTTCCAACCGCTTTTAAATATCCGTTACCTTCGTTTAGACGCATAAGCTGTTCAAAATCTAAAATCAACACATCATGGGGAGTGTGATAATAAATATTTTCCCTTAATGTACCAACAATGGTAATTCGGTCAATTGACCATTGCATTTTTAAGGGGGTGCACATAGTTTGTGCATTTAACCGCCTGTTAGATATGCGGTTAAGTTTTTCCCACTCATTTATGATCGTGCCACGTTTACTCAAATTTTGTTCCTCCTCAAAGAAAAAAGAGATTTTTGGAAAGAATTTCCAGAGTTCACGTAACTCTAAAAATCCATATCCAAAAATCTCTAGCTTGAAGAAACCTAAAAATATTCGTATAATGAATTTGAGTTACGGAACTAGGTGAGTAGTTTCCGTAATTAGCCGAAGGGTGCTTCCAACACCGTTCGGCTTTTATTTTGCTCTTTTTTCTCGTTTTCTTTGATTATAGCACTCCTCTTAAAAAAATAAAAAGACCTCAGGGAATTTCATTCCCCGAACCCCTTGAGCCTCCTCCTGCCGAAATTATTTCACGCTTCCGCTCTTCATTTCATTCAGTTCTCGGCTTGCACAATCTAACACGCCGTTTCGCTACCAGTCGCCTTACAGGCTCCATTCTCGCTTCTCTTACGTGTTTTAACGATTGTGCCGATAACTAAACGAAATGAACGCTAAAACGTCTTAGAACGCAAAATACGCGCTTATAAAATCATTTCATCTTGATTACATGCCCGTCATAATCGTTCAGTTTAGTTTCATTTTCGTAAACTTTTTTTATTTTTACGAACAGAAAAAAGTCGCACATCACCATTTTATAAAGAGCATAAGGAAACGTGTACCCACTTTCTAAAAAAAGTGGGTAGATAGGCTGTGCCTATCACGTTTCTCAGAAAAAAATTTGATATCACTTTTTCGCCATCGTGGCTAGCTTATGTATAGTATTTTAGCAAAAAACAGCTATACAAATACTATATTCGTATGATATACATAAATTATACACAAATGCGAAAGGAGTTTTTCTATGGACATTTTAGTTCGGAAGATCGATTCAAAGGTTATTGCAAAAATAGACAAACGTTGCCAAGAACTCACAAATAAAACTGGCAAAAAATGGAGTCGAAATCGCTACTTAAAAGTCCTAATCGAAAACGATTTTGACCACGCACTTATGCATTACAAGAAAGATCAATTCGATTTATTACTCGAAAAATTTATCGCTATTCAAGAAAAAAATACTGAAACGCTGAATGAATATGTTCGTACAAACAACCAACTCATTGAAACACTTATCGGAGGAAGATAACATGAGAAAAACTTCTGTTCAAAAACACGTTACCCTTTATCCCAGTCACGTGGACGTTTTAGATTCCATTATCGAAAGAAATCCAGATATCAACAATTACTCGGAAGCCATTCGTTTTTTATGTATGAGTTATGAACCTGATACCAATACTACGACTACCAGCAACCAAGCCAAACTAAATGCTATGGGAAAAGAAATTTCCATCATGTCCGAAATCATTGCAGAATTTGCTGATTTATATCTAAAAGATACAGGTGTTCTTATCGGTACAAATTCTAAAGTGTATCAAGAAACGA
>NZ_JBDGBK010000179.1:0-2124 GCF_040910045.1 Enterococcus sp. RTP21361st1_A6_RTP21361_211029
GTTCTCGCCAATAACAAAAGCACTGCAATTATGATTGGCCTTCCAATGCTCTTTTTTGAGAGCGAGGATGAATGCTTTGGCTTCCTCTTCGGAAGTGACACGTTTAAGGGAACAAATGAATCGGGATTTCTTGATTTCTTGTTCACTTTGTCCATCCTCACGAATGGTGCGATAACTATTCTTCATAGGCTCCTCCTTTTATTTTCAGTATAGGTAATGTGGAGAAAAGTTTCAATGAAAGAAATCAGTAAAGAATAAGTGAACGGATAAAAAAGGAGGCGTTGCCATTGAGTAAACGCAAGAAATACGATATCATCACTCATTACTTAAAATCTAATGGCGGTTCTCAAGTCACATTGACTTTCACACAATTTGATGAACTGTTATTTCCGGCGACAGGGCTGCCAAAGAGTGCCCGCAAGAGCATTGATTGGTGGGCCAATGATTATCGACATCCGGAAAACGGTGCCTATGCGTGGTTGAATGCAAGATATGAAGTGGTTCACGTGAATTTAAAGAAGGAATATGTTGTTTTCAATCAATTGGTCAAGTCCAATTGGTTAATAGACAGTAAGCGTTGACAAATTTGAAACTTGTTCTATACTAGGAATAGGTAATGTTATATTATTTAAAATTTTAGGGAGTGTTCGATATGGCTAAAAAAACGATTATGTTAGTTTGTTCCGCAGGAATGAGCACCAGCTTATTAGTGACAAAAATGCAGAAAGCTGCTGATGCAAAAGGTCTTGATACAGATATTTTTGCTGTTTCCGCTTCAGAAGCAGATCAACATTTAGAAAGCAAAGATGTGAACGTTTTATTATTAGGCCCTCAAGTTCGTTTCATGAAAGGCGATTTTGAAAAACGTTTAGCACCAAAGGGAATCCCATTGGAAGTTATCAACATGGCTGACTATGGTATGATGAATGGTGAAAAAGTGTTGGATCAAGCATTGACATTGATTGGTGAATAAGCCCAATCCATTTTCAACGATTACTTAAGACTATTGAGTAGAACCTTACAGGTTTCGAATTTCTCTGTTTTGGCAGAAAATGAGAACGAGTAAGGTTCTTTTTTTGTGGATGGCGTACTTTAATTGTGTCGAATGTCCAAGGTTTTCGAAAAAACTAGCGAATGTACCTGCTTTTGAAGGCTTGATCAGTCATATATAACGAGAGGAGGGATACGATGGAAGAAGGCGGTCGTCAAATTTTAGTATCCGAAAGGGAACGCAACAACTCCGACCAACTCAAAGGTGACATTCGTCCAGCCGTCTTAATCAAAGAGGGACAAATTGAATGTCAGCGTTGTGGCAGCTGCTTCAATAAAGAGGAGGTACAACTGCCAACAGGGATTCACTATTGCCCTGCCTGCATCCATTACGGACGGGCAGATACGTCTAAAGTTTTTGTGACAGTTTCGGAACAAAGCAGCGTCAGTTTTCCGAAAATTCATTGGCCTGGTCCACTAACGGTTTTTCAAAAAAGAATCTCACAAGCGTTGGTAAGAAATTATCAACAAAAAAAAGCAACGTTGGTTTGGTCGGTAACCGGCTCTGGCAAAACGGAAATGATTTTTGAAGTGATACAAGCGGCAAGGCTGCAAGGACATCGGGTAGCTGTCGTCTCTCCGCGAATCGATGTGTGCCGCGAACTGTTCCCTCGGATCCAACAGGCATTTCCCAAAGAATCTTGATTACTGCTTTACGGAGATTCAGAGGAAAACTATCGGTATACAGACTTGCTTGTGGCGACCATTCATCAACTGCTGCATTTTTATCGGGCATTTGATCTGATAATCGTTGACGAAGTAGATGCTTTTCCTTATGAAGGGGACCAGCAACTAAGGTTCGGGTTAATGAATGCACTGAAAGCGACCGGCTGTCTGATTTATCTAAGTGCCACACCTTCAGATGCGTTACTAAAAGAAACAACAAATTTTGCAGTGGAAAAAATGCCGCTGCGTTTTCATCAGCGACCGCTGATCGTTCCTCAACTGATTTGGTATGAAGGTTGGCGTAACGTGTATCAAACAAAAAGAAGACTACCAGACTGTAGACAAAGTCCATTTTATGGATGATGTCTACAGTCTTTTCTTTTATAATAGATTTATGAAAACGAATGC
>NZ_JBDGBK010000180.1:0-2008 GCF_040910045.1 Enterococcus sp. RTP21361st1_A6_RTP21361_211029
GTCGTGCAGCAGTGTCCTGTAATCATTGATGATGCCTGATGTGACTTCGAGTTCGTCTTCGATACGCCAGACGTTCCCGTCGTACATTCGTTCGGCCAGCGCGTATTCGGTTGGCGATATCAATAGCCGAGCCGTCTCCGCACGGGTGCGCATCTCATGCAGGCCACACCGGTCATCACCGTGGGACCAATGGACCAGCTCATGCACGAGGGTGCATCGTTTGGCCACGTATGGGAGACGACGGTCTATGAGTATCGTGCGAGTGCGCTCGCTGTAGCAGCCCATCATGCCGTTGGGCAGGTGGTCGGCGCTGCGTATCTCTACGTCGAGTCCGGCACTGTAGACGGCCATGCGCACATGGCCATAGGTGTCTCTCAGGTTCAACGGCAACGGTCTCATGCTGGATCATCCCCGTTCCCGTATTCGATGTACTTCTCCTTGTCCGGGTCGGTGTAGGCCGCAAGCTCCATCGGGTTATCCGCCAGAATACGCTTCGTCTCCTCCACGCGACGCTCGCGCTTTTGCTCTTCTTCGATACGCTTCGCCTCCGAGATGATGTCCCGGACGGTTTGCACCGGGTCGGCTCCGCATACGTCGCAGACAATGAGGAATTCGGAGAGTCTGACAGGAGCCTTAAGACCATTGCGGAGATCCCGAACTCGCCCGTAGTTGATAGCACCGTCGGAGGCGCGATCAAATTCACGGTTGCCGAGGCCGACAGTCGTAAGCATTTTGTCAATGGTTCTTGCCGCTGCGAAATCTGCCGGCGACCACTTGTAACTCTTCGTAGGCATGCAATCAATGATAGCAAGTGACACGCCGACTTGCGCAAAATGAGAGCAAGTGCCATCATATTAATTGTTGACAGCAAGTGAAATCAGGAGGTCGGGATGAGCGAGGAAATCCGAATCGTGAACCATGAGGAGCCGGGCAGGCCGCTGAAGGTCAGGCGACTGGCCGATGGCCGGGTCGAAGTCCGAATCGGGGACATGGGAATCACTGACGCGGTGGTCACCATCACCCCCGAGGAATTCGACCAGATCAAGAACCTCTGACAAACAGAAGACCCAAGGCAGAAAGGAGACTCAGGAACATGAGCGAGCCAATCAAACGCAGGGCATCGGCGGCAGGCATCGGACGCGAGCCGGCACTGCCGGCCAAGCCCGGCATGGATAAGGTCGCCAGCAAACTCACCAGACAGGCGCGCGCCAGGCTACGCCGCGGCAACGTGCCGGACACCCAAGTGGCCCGCGCGGCCTCGGTCAACCGAATGACCATCCAATCGTTCCGCACCGGCGCGCCACGCAACGACATGAGCCTGAGCATGTTCCTCGCCGTACTCAACGAGACAGGCGGCGACCCAGCAAAAGCCATCACCGCCGCGCTCGCCGGCAAGGAGGTGGCGTGATGGTGTGGTGGAAGCACAATCGTCAGGCATGCCAGTCCGGACAGGCCGAGGGGCCGATGCCGACACCGTTGCCCTGTCCGTTATGCAACGGCCATGCCGAGGCGGTGATGGATTCGTGGACGTCAGGCGGATACGGATACGACTTCGAACGCTGGGGCTGCCGTTGCGGGGAATGCGGATACGGGTACTACGGCGGCAACCCGCTCTCGCCGTCCGACGAACGGCAGGCCATCGAACGGTGGGACCAGCAGGTCGAGGAAGCGTTGAAGATCATCGCGGAACCGTTGGAGGAATGCCCGTCATGCCATTGCGTCCCGAAGGTCGGGAAAAGCGACGGCGAGGCATTCCTCCAATGCCCGGAATGCCTCAAAATCGCACGCGGCGGCAACCCCATAGAGACCAAGGACAAGTGGAACCGCTTGTGCCTTCAGCGGAAGGCGATGAGGCTCAAAGCCAAACGACAGGCCGCGCAGTTGGAACGAATCATCGGAAAGGACGCGGAGTGATGGATGCGAATTCAATCATTTGGGTCTGCGCGATCATCTGCGTGGTCTCATTCTTCCCTCCGTTGGCCGTGTTTTGAATGTCGCAGTTCCAAGC
>NZ_JBDGBK010000181.1:0-1990 GCF_040910045.1 Enterococcus sp. RTP21361st1_A6_RTP21361_211029
TTTAATACCTAAAATAAAAATGGGGCTGAAGAATCAATTCTGATTCATCAGTCCCATAAATTATAGAGCCTAAAAAATCGAATTGTTTTGGTCTAAAAAAACTGATATAATAATTTATGACGTGAGACGAGCGCTTATAGTGTTGCAAATAGGAGTAAGGGGGTCATTATGAAATTAATCAAGCGTGTCAATTTGCTTGACGATAAAAAGCTAATCATGAAACTGAATATCTTAACGATTCCTCTATTGGTTATTTTCTTTGCTTTATTTACGCTTTTAACATTAGATAGAAAGTTAACGGAAGAAGTCACTATCGATTTAATGTATCTCGTTATTGCCATTCTATCAATGGCAGGGTTAATCATCGTTCACGAATTGATTCACGGGATTTTTTTTAAGCTGTTCAATAAGGAAGGAAAAGTCAAATTTGGTTTTAAGAATGGTTTGGCCTATGCAACAAGTCCTAATTCCTTTTATTCAAGGTGGCAGTTTTTACTTATTTTGCTTGCTCCTTTTGTCTTGATCACTTTGGTCTTATGGCTGTTGTATGCGTATAGGGAAATTTCTCCTTATGCATTTGTCTGGTTGGCTTCTTTTCATGGGTCAGCCTGTATTGGGGATTTTTATTTTTGTTATTTAGTGACTAAAGCTCCAGCGCATAGTTATGTAGAAGATACCGAACAGGGGATAAATTTTTATTCCAATCATTAGCAAAGCACAGCCATTAGGGCTGTGCTTTTTTGCACTCATTTGAAAAACGTTTTTGTTGCGTAGCATGGCTATCATTTGTCAATCACTTTGCTATAGAGCATGCACTGAAGATCAATTTTTTTGTTGGGCAATTTTAATGAAATCTTTTTTTCTTTTTGACGTTGAAAACCGCGCTTTTCATAAAATTGATACGTACAAGCACTATCTGTAAAAAGATAAATTTCTTTTCCTTGCACTCTTTTCTGTAGTTCATTTAGCAGCCGCGTTCCGAGCCCTTTGATAGGTATATCAGGATTAGCTGCTAAGAAAATGATTTTCCCATCCGGTGAATGGTCACTTAAATATTCAGAAAGGAGTTGATTGTTTCCGGCATCATATGCTCCGGCACTTTCTTTGGCAAAACTATTCTGTAAGAATTCAAATAGTTTGAAGTAGTTACTGTAAATGTCACAGAAGGAGCAGCAACATTTACTTTAGCTACTCCTGTTGAAACAAAAACTGTAGATTTTGCAGATATTAGTTTCACAGAAACGAAAGCGAATCCGCTAACAGGTACTTTCACGTTATCTGGAACATTAACGAATAAGTCATTTTGAGCAAAGCAAGTAGTGATAACAGCAGCAGTTCCTGGAGAAACCTCACACCTGGTTTAACGATTGCAACGAGTGAAGTATTCAAAGTTGAAGCAAGTCAAGGCTATGAAACGACTGAAGAAGGTACTTTTGATTATACAATTGATCCTTCAACTTTTGACAACACTAAGGCAAGTGATTACGTAATCACACTAACTGCATCAGAAGTGACAGACGTCACTCCTTAATCGTATGTTATATCCTAGCTACAAGAATGAATCTTATTCTTTTAGGGTGTTTCTTTTGTTCCTGTGCTTAGGAATATTTTTTTTCAGTCCAGAAGCATTGGCCGAAGAATCGATTGGCTCTTCTTTTGAAGTTCAGATCCAAGCAGACAAGAATTCAAGTATAGTAAAAGATATTCAATTTTCGCCTGATCTGAACCAAAAGTATACTTATACAGCAACTGTTACTAATCATGAAAGTCATGCCATTGAAGTATCGGTTTTTCCTAGTATCGCTGTTTCAACTAGGACTTCAATGACTTATGTTGCGGAAACAAACAATTTGCTAAATAAAGATTATGATTTAAAGAAGTACGTAAAACTCTTACCAATTGAAGGTAAATTGGAGAGAGTGTAAAATATTTTGTGTAAATAGAAAAAAGGAAGTCCCTTCTGTAGAATAGAGTTACCACAACACATTCA
>NZ_JBDGBK010000182.1:0-1982 GCF_040910045.1 Enterococcus sp. RTP21361st1_A6_RTP21361_211029
CATTATAAGTGCTCCTTCGTTTTCAAGACAGCGTTAGAGGTTCGGCAAAATTTGCCGAACCTTATATGTTTTTTATACAAAAAAGATGTTGGTGAAGTTCACCAACATCAAAAAGTATAGAGCCTGAAAAGAAGGAGACTTGAGAATGCTCAAGTTTCCTTTTTTTGAAATTGTCGTTATAATAAAAAGAAAAAGGTGGGGAATAAATGAAAAAAGAAACATGGCTGCGGTCGCTTTTTGCGTTGGTCGGGGTAGCTATCATCGGTTTTGGCGCCTCCTTGCTTCGCGTAGGTGGCGTCGGGCTGGATCCGTATACAGCTGCCAATATTGGAACAGGTGAACGGTTAGGTCTTTCATTAGGTGTTTATCAATTAATGATCAATCTCGTTTTGTTGATCTTGATTTTCTTTTTTGGTCGTCGGCATATTGGGATCGGCACAGTGATCAATATGGTCTTGACGGGCTTTTTTATTGATTTTTATACGAAAATCTTTGAACTTTTCGCAGTTTCTCCGGAAGGTTGGCTGCAAAAAGGGCTCTTTTTAGTGATCGGTATTCTGTTCTTTACCTTTGGTGCTTCCTTCTATATGTCAGCAAAAGTGGGAAGTGCGCCTTATGATGCGATCGCACCGACAATCGTTGATCGAACGAAAGCGAATTATCGGGTCGTCAGAGTGATCCAAGATGTGGCTTTTGCGACACTCGGCTGGATCACAGGTGGACCGATCGGGATTGGGACATTTATCAGTGCCTTTCTAGTTGGTCCGCTGATCAAGTTCTGGGATGATTACGCCTCAGTGCCGTTCATCGAAAAGACCATCAAGAAATCTTTATTTAAATGAGCGCGGACCTATCGAAACAACAATGATAAGTAGCAGATGATAGATACCAGCAGTACAAAAAAACACTGTAGATATGCTATTGATCGATTTCAACGATACCTACAGCAATAACGAAAGACTGTGACAAAATCAGCAGTGAATGGGCAATGGATAGCGTAAATCGTTTTCGAACGAACGATCCTTTGCTGACCTATTTTAGGTTTGATTTCCTTCTGTTGATTTTTGTCACATTTTTTTCAAAATTGCCTGACGCTACTTGCACAATCGCTGAGCACTCGCTATGATAAGAGAGCTTAGGAGGGATCATCTTGAAATTACCAGCAGCATTCATTACCAAATATCAGCAGTTACTAGGAGCCGAAGCGGCGGCCTTTTTTACTGCTTTAGAAACAGGGCATCCAGTAAAAGGATTTCGCTTGAATCCGTTGAAGCCACAAGCCGTCTCGATGCTGGAAATGTTTGGACCGGATAAAAGTCCAGCACCATACGCAATGAACGCCTATATTGGAGAAGTCAAAGGGAAATCACTGCTTCATCAAGCGGGGTATGTCTACAGTCAGGAACCAAGCGCGATGATCGTTGCGACGATCGCAGATGCACAACCAGGAGAAAAAGTGCTCGATCTTTGTGCAGCGCCTGGAGGGAAAACCACGCAATTAGCAAGTCAGATGCAAGGCAAAGGTTTATTGGTTTCCAATGAGATTTTTACTAAACGCGCAAAAATCTTATCGGAAAACGTTGAACGATGGGGGATCAGTAATGTGGTGGTGACGAACCATGCGCCGCAAGAACTGACGCCGCATTTTCCACAATTTTTTGACAAAATCGTGGTGGATGCTCCTTGCTCAGGAGAAGGAATGTTCCGCAAAGATCCTGTGGCCATCGCGGAATGGCAAGCTGATTCGCCACTGCAGTGCGCTCAGCGCCAGAAGGAGATTTTGGCTGAAGCGGTTGCGATGTTAAAGCCTGGCGGACAGTTGATCTACTCTACTTGCACGTTTGCACCTGAAGAAAATGAAGCCATCATTGAATGGCTGGTCTCAGCATATCCTTTTTCCATTGAACCGATTGAATTGGAAAATGTGTCTCATGGACGCCACGATTGGGCACCGATGAACGACATTGAAAAGACGATTCGGT
>NZ_JBDGBK010000183.1:0-1931 GCF_040910045.1 Enterococcus sp. RTP21361st1_A6_RTP21361_211029
ACAGTTAATCTTATCATACAAAAAAGGAGTGGATTTCTCCACTCCATAAAAGTCTAACTTTTTGGGGTCACTACAAAAGGTGTGACCTTTGGCAGTACTTTTTTAACTAACATCAACCAACCGCAGCTTAGTGATATTTTTATAAACTGATAATTCTTCGATAACATCAGAGAAACTCAGCCCCCACGGTAAGTTGATCGTATAAATATTGGTATAGATCCGATAGTCTTCCATGAACTTCACATCAAAGTTGACATCTTCGATCACGATTTTTCGATCAAGAAAATACTCTGTCAAAAATTCCTTTGTTTCCGCACGATGAATGTATTGAATCTCCAATTTTTTGGCTGTCGGGACTCGCACAATTCGCTTGATCACCGTCAGTGCAAAAAAGATCCCGGCAAAACTAGTAATCGAAATCGCATAAAATCCCATGCCGATCGCAATCCCTAAGCCAGCAATCGCCCATAATGAAGCAGCTGTCGTCAATCCAGTTACCGAGCGTTTTGTCACGATAATCGTCCCGGCACCCAAAAAACCAACCCCACTTACCACTTGTGCGATCAATCGAGCTTCATCTGAACGAATGACCCCTGCGAGATCTGGATGATTCAACGCATCACGCATCGCCCCACTAGCGATCTCTACTTGGATCAGTGCAATGACACATGCCCCCATACAGACTAAAATATGGGTCCGTAATCCCGCTGGCCGACTTTTGTACTGTCGCTCAAAACCGATAGCGCCTCCCATGACCATTGCTAAAACGAGTCTAAGAATAATTTCTGGAATCGATAAGACCATATCAACCATTGAAACACCCCTTTTCAACTATACCATCTATTTTTAAAAATGAAAAAAGGAAGGTCCAAATTCCGCAACCCATCTTTAAGCTGTATTCCATGAAAAATAAAAAAACCGAAGAATCATCGAAAATACCAACTTTTCATCCGACTGGATGAAATGGGGAAGTAGCTGGTTTTTCCGATGTTCATTCGGATTTTGTCGATTAGATTGGACGCTCTGCCAACTAATTGATGTTAGAGATTGGCTGCCGCTGCTTCATCCACGATGACTGTGACATCTGGATGATTTTGCAAAGCAGATGCAGGCAGATCCGTCGTTACCGGGCCTTCAATCATCCCTTGGATTGCGTCCGCTTTAGCTGGTCCAAAGGCCATCAAAATAATTTTTTTACCTTTCAAAATTGAACCGATGCCCATTGAGATTGCAGTAGTGGGTACATCTTCTACCTTGTCAAAATAGCGTTTGTTGGCATTGATCGTTGATTCAGTCAAATCAACGACTGATGTTGTGCCATCAAAAGATGCCCCAGGTTCATTGAAGCCAATGTGACCGTTCTGACCAATTCCTAAGATTTGGATGTCAACTGGATGTTCCGCGATCACTTCATCGTATCGTTTGCATTCCGCTTGCAAATCTTCGGCTTTTCCATTCGGTACAAAGGTTTCCTTGAATGGTTTTTTGTCAAATAAATGAGCATTCATAAAGTGGCGATAACTTTGATCATCTTCGCCGCCAAGTCCGACATATTCATCTAAATTAACAGAAGTCATGTTTGAAAAATCGACATCGCTAGCTGTCATCTCTGCATACAATGTTTCTGGCGTACTGCCTGTCGCCAATCCAAGAACTTTAGCGCCGTTTTCAACGCCTTGCTGAATCAATTCAAATGCCTTTTTTCCACCTTCAGCTGCATCTTTCACGCGAATAATTTCCATGATACGCTCCTCATTTCATTTTGGTATAGTCCAATGATACCACACTCTCATTTTTTTGACAAGAATTAGTCTAGACCATAACAAAAAAACAGCTGCATATTTCATGCAGCTGTCAGACTGTAGACAAAGTCCATTTTATGGATGATGTCTACAGTCTTTTCTTTTATAATAGATTTATGAAAACGAATG
>NZ_JBDGBK010000184.1:0-1922 GCF_040910045.1 Enterococcus sp. RTP21361st1_A6_RTP21361_211029
TAACAATTCCTCCAGTGTGTTTTCTTATATTTTACACACCTTATTTTTATTGTCTAGTTCAGTGTAACCTATCCACTCATTCCATCGTCTATCATAAAATCACCTAACTCATTTTAGTTCTTTACTCGACTACTCTTTTTTAGATCCTAAATATTCTTTTATACGTTCATAGGAACATCCTGCGTACACCGCTCCCATAATGATTCCAAAAACTATAGATCCTACGCAATTAGAAAGAATACTTCCTTTTTCAATAGGTATTCGATAAACATTTGTCATGACAATCATCATGAATATTCCATTACAAAGTGCATACATCACAAATAGTCGGAAAAACAGAAAAGAACTATTCCTTTTTTTATCTATCTTTCTATAAAAAACATACGTCCAGAAAAAAAAACAACATACACCCTAATAACAAAATCAGTTTTAGCACAAACCACCATGAAAAATGTGGATAGAATAAAAAATCAAGCAAACATAATAACGGAACAAAAGAAAAAAATCGATAAGAATGGGACAAATATTCCCAAAACGTTTCTTGTTTTAATTGTTCTATTTGTTGATAAAATTTTTTGTCATCCATCATTTCCATGTTCTCTTACCCCTCTTTTAATGTCGCAGACACTTGAATATCTTTTAACTTCTGAATATGAGTTAACATTGATCTGTTTGCTTTTACAACTACATGTACCACCCCTTTGGTTTTCCCTAAAATCAATTTTTTCTCTCTTTTCAATGGCTTTTTATCGGGACCTGCATATTCATGATTCATTTTATCTATAAGCCGAATCATTAGTAAATACTGCTTTCCCGGATCCGCATGTTCAAATGAGGGATCTCCTTGATAAAGCTCGTTCTTCGAAGGCTTTGCCTGAGATTTCTTTGTATCAAGAACTTCTGTCTCTAAAAACAACTCTGGTGATACATCTTCCGTTGTGCTAGTAATCATTTGTTCCTTAGCATTTTTGTTAGAAAACAACGACTTTCCTATAAATAAAACACTTCCGATTATAGTTAATCCAACAATCAATAATGTTACACTTTTTTTGTTTTCTATTTTTCCATATTTTCATCTATTTGACTACCCTTTTTCTTTTCTAAAACATTCATATGAACATGATTTTTTCTTCTCTTTACATCAATTTCATTCCTTCCAGCGTTGATACTTCCAATGATAGGGTAAATGATACCCATTAATCCATAGAAACGTTTTCTCAATTGGTGTGTCAATTAATTCAGATAATGCAAAAATAAATAAATTGGGACAATTCTGACACAGATAACGAAGCAACCCAATTTTTTCCTGATCCTTCTTTTTTTCATCTTCTAAACAACACACCTCTCTCATCCTCATTTTTTTCTTTAAATTAATTTCTTAAACATAATGTCAAAAAAGCAGAAATCAATAAAGATTTCTACTTTTTCTCTACTTCTCTTTTTGATATACTTTTTTTGAGTTGACAAACTTTAATCTATGAGTGTCATCAACCCACAATGCTAGATCCTTAAAAAAACCATCAATTTGTCAACTCATGCCTACTTGTACTACAAAGTAGGCTTTTTATTGTATGTTTGAAAACCACCTGCTGTGCTGGTGGTTCAAAAGAGCTTCCAGCATGGTATTAAAAAGACCTCCCAAAATTGATAAACTGATGTTGGTTTCCAGACCGCATCACCATCAAAGATAGGAGGTGTCCTTATTGAAAGGGACAAAGAAAGTTTATCACATAGTAAATGGAGATGTAAGTATCACATCGTGTTTGCGCCAAAATATCGGAGATAGATCATTTACGGAAAATATAGAGAAAGTATAAGCGAGATTCTTCGCACGCTCTATGAAATAAAAGGAGTAGAGATCATTGAGGCAAATGCTTGTGCAGATCATATTCATTTACTTGTAAGTATTCCACCAAAGTTAA
>NZ_JBDGBK010000185.1:0-1902 GCF_040910045.1 Enterococcus sp. RTP21361st1_A6_RTP21361_211029
TGTGAATGTGTTGTGGTAGCTCTATTCTACAGAAGGGACTTCCTTTTTTCTATTTACACAAAATATTTTACACTCTCGGAGGTGATGTACATAGGATTTAAAGTTGACACTCTTGTGTACAAACATTAGAATAAACTTATGTGGGTTTCCACATAGCAGTAGGCAACTTGATAATTTATTTTAATTTGTTTATCAAAACTACAAAATATTGTAAAAGATAGTATGGAGGTGGATTCATTGGAACTACTTTACATTCTCCTCGCTATCATCGGTTTAATTGTCGGTCTTGGATTAGGAGTTTTTGTGACCAAATCTCGTCACGAAAAAGAGATCAATGGCGCGCAAAATTCTGCAACTGGAATTATCGAAAGCGCTAAAAAAGAAGCAGAAACTCTAAAAAAAGAAGCATTGTTAGAAGCTAAGGAAGAAAATCAGCGTTATCGGTCAGAGATTGAAAGTGAGTTGAAAGAAAGCAAACTTGATTTAAAATCACAAGAAAATCGCTTGCTCCAAAGAGAACAAGTACTTGATCGCAAAGATGATTCTTTGGAAAAACGAGAGCACTCACTGGAAGAAAAAGAAAACAGACTTAGTGAGAAACAACAATTAATTGACGAGCGAGAAAAAGAAGTAGAAAAACTAATCGATGGGCAACAGCAAGAATTAGAGCGTATTGCGGCTTTGTCTAGAGAGGAAGCCAAAGAGTTGATCATGAAATCAACGGAAGAAGAATTGAATCATGAATTAACGATTATGGTAAAAGAATCAGAGCAACGTGCAAAAGAAGAAGCAGATCGTAAAGCGAAAAACTTATTGTCATTAGCAATTCAACGTTGTGCTGCAGATCAAGTATCAGAAACAACAGTATCTGTCGTATCATTACCAAATGACGAGATGAAAGGTCGAATCATTGGACGAGAAGGACGCAATATTCGGACATTGGAAACATTGACCGGTATTGATCTGATTATCGATGACACACCAGAAGCAGTTGTACTATCAGGATTCGATCCAATCCGTCGAGAGATTGCACGAATGACATTAGAGAAACTGATCCAAGATGGACGGATCCATCCTGCACGTATTGAAGAGATGGTTGAGAAATCCCGCAAAGAAATGGATGAACACATCCGTGAATATGGGGAACAAGCAGCCTTTGAAGTCGGTGCACATACCCTACATCCTGATTTGATCAAGATATTGGGACGTTTACGCTTTAGAACCAGTTATGGACAAAACGTATTGAATCACTCAATTGAAGTGGCAAAACTTTCGGGTGTTCTAGCTGCTGAATTAGGTGAGGACATTCAGTTAGCAAAACGTGCTGGACTGCTGCATGATATTGGGAAAGCACTTGATCATGAAATTGAAGGCTCACATGTTGAGATTGGTGCTGAACTTGCTGCCAAATATAAAGAAAATCCTGTAGTCATTAACGCAATTGCATCCCACCATGGAGACGTAGAAGCTACTTCAGTTATCTCTGTGCTGGTAGCTGCAGCAGATGCTTTATCCGCTGCTAGACCAGGTGCACGTAGCGAATCGTTGGAAAACTATATCCGTCGTTTACAAAACTTAGAAAATATTGCGAATGGCTTCAAAGGTGTAGATTCAAGTTTTGCTGTACAAGCAGGACGAGAAGTACGAGTTATGGTTAAGCCAGAAGAGATCTCCGATTTAGATGCGGTTCGTCTAGTACGTGATATCCGCAAAAAAATTGAAGATGATCTTGATTATCCAGGACATATCAAAGTAACGGTTATTCGTGAAACGCGAGCAACTGATTACGCTAAATAGCATAAAAAAGAACCTTGGCTTTTAAAGCTGAAGCGACCCCCAAAAGTTAGACCAAAAAATCTAACTTTTGGGGGTCGTTATTTGTATGGCAAAATATCCTTTTGA
>NZ_JBDGBK010000186.1:0-1897 GCF_040910045.1 Enterococcus sp. RTP21361st1_A6_RTP21361_211029
CTCGTTGTCAAGGGCAACTGGATATGGTGTCATAAACAGACCTTATAATTTTTGTCTAGAAAAGTGTTGCCATTCCAATTACTATTTACCTCTGTATCAGTAACCTCTGCAGCGGATACAGAATTACCTAGATACAGAGCTGTTCCTACTAAAACTGATGCAACTCCAACACTTAATTTTTTGATAGAGTATTTTTGAACTTTGCAAGCATATTTTTGTTTTCGCAATAATACATTTCTTTTAGACACCATTATTTCACTCCTATATTAGATAAAATTAGATATTATAAAACTCTACAACACTTTAGAAGAGTTTAATCCACCTCAATGTATTAATAAAACGCTCTCATTTATAAAAAATGCACTATAGAGTTTAAACCGCCAAAATATTTGTGAAATCACTTATATTCATACCAGAATAATTATAATAGCGATTATTCTGGTATGAATTAGCAACGCTATAAAATGTTAATTATATATTATCTTTATATTGTTCACTGGCTTTCCATCTTCTTTCAACATTAAAGATAAACGGTAAATAGAGCAGAATATCTAATACAATCAAAATGACTTGTAAAACAGAAGCTTGCCAGCTACCAGTTGCTAAAAAACCTGAAATAACTGGTGGCATTGTCCAACCAGGATCTGTATATGTTCCAGGGACTATGCCTGAGCTGAACGCAAAATAAGCAACAATGAGATTTACTGCTGGAGCTAAAACAAACGGAATAACTGTTAAAACATTCAAAACGACAGGAACCCCGAACATTGTAGGTTCGTTAATATTAAAAAGACCAGGTAATAATGTTAAAGGAGAAAGAACCTTGGCCTGTTGACTGGCTTTACGACGTTTTGCTAACCACGCTAACGCAATAACTAACCCAATTGTCGCACCCGAGCCACCAATAAAAACAAAATTATCCATAAATACAGATGTGAAAACATGAGGAAGTTCTTGTCCAGCTTTATGAGCTGTCGCATTTTCTGTTAAATTAGCTAACCAAATAGGCTTCATAATCGGATTATTTAAAACATTTCCTCCGTGAACACCACAGAACCACAATAAACCATTTAATAAAACTACAATAAAATTACCAAACAACGTACTTCCCAACATACTAAATGGAACACCTAAAACTGTTTTTACTATGTCATGTACATTAGGTAGTTTCAGACTATCTAACAGTCCATAAATAATAAGCCAAAAAACTAGAATTACTGTTCCAGGAATAATAGCACTAAAACTTTTTGACACCGCTGGAGGAACTCCTTCAGGCATTTTTATACGAATATCTTTTTTCATAAACCACTGATACGCATAACCATTAAGCAATCCTAAAACAATGGCTACAAATAATCCGCCAGATGATAAATATGATGGTGCGATTCCTCCAACAGAACCTAACGTTTTACCCGATTCATCTAAAAAAGGAATTGTAAACGGAGTAACCATTAAGAACGCTGATATATTAATGACACCAGCTGAAATTCCATCTTCTTTATACTGTTTTACCAGACTATAAGGAATGGCAAAAGCAGCAATTAAAGCGATCAAATTAAAACTAGAATCGACCCCTTTCCAAAGATACGTTGAAATGCCCACTTCCCCGAGCCAAGTTTCCCAACCTGGAACTGGAA
The DNA here is from genome assembly GCF_040910045.1 of Enterococcus sp. RTP21361st1_A6_RTP21361_211029. Classification (NCBI taxonomy): domain Bacteria; kingdom Bacillati; phylum Bacillota; class Bacilli; order Lactobacillales; family Enterococcaceae; genus Enterococcus; species Enterococcus sp. RTP21361st1_A6_RTP21361_211029. Next base: position 1,638 of record NZ_JBDGBK010000186.1, read on the forward strand.
AACTTGCAATCACCATCAAAAATGAGCCAATTAGAATTAACGGCATTGAATAAGTAATACCATCCCGAATAGCTATCAAAAACTTATTACTTCCAAAACGACCAGCAATAGGAACCAATTTTGTTTGAACTACTTCTTCAAATTTATTCATTCGCCTTCTCCCTCCTATAAATAAAAATATCTCCTGAATAATTCATACCGATAAAAAAATGATCTGTTGCTCTAAATTTTACCGGAATTTATATTTTTTATTCCGTCTC
>NZ_JBDGBK010000187.1:0-1837 GCF_040910045.1 Enterococcus sp. RTP21361st1_A6_RTP21361_211029
TTTGAGAGTAAACCTCTCAAAACTGAACAAAGGCAAACGATGTGTAGTCTTCCGTACTATTCCTTAGAAAGGAGGTGATCCAGCCGCACCTTCCGATACGGCTACCTTGTTACGACTTCACCCCAATCATCTATCCCACCTTAGGCGGCTGGCTCCAAAAAGGTTACCTCACCGACTTCGGGTGTTACAAACTCTCGTGGTGTGACGGGCGGTGTGTACAAGGCCCGGGAACGTATTCACCGCGGCGTGCTGATCCGCGATTACTAGCGATTCCGGCTTCATGTAGGCGAGTTGCAGCCTACAATCCGAACTGAGAGAAGCTTTAAGAGATTAGCTTAGCCTCGCGACTTCGCAACTCGTTGTACTTCCCATTGTAGCACGTGTGTAGCCCAGGTCATAAGGGGCATGATGATTTGACGTCATCCCCACCTTCCTCCGGTTTGTCACCGGCAGTCTCGCTAGAGTGCCCAACTAAATGATGGCAACTAACAATAAGGGTTGCGCTCGTTGCGGGACTTAACCCAACATCTCACGACACGAGCTGACGACAACCATGCACCACCTGTCACTTTGCCCCCGAAGGGGAAGCTCTATCTCTAGAGTGGTCAAAGGATGTCAAGACCTGGTAAGGTTCTTCGCGTTGCTTCGAATTAAACCACATGCTCCACCGCTTGTGCGGGCCCCCGTCAATTCCTTTGAGTTTCAACCTTGCGGTCGTACTCCCCAGGCGGAGTGCTTAATGCGTTTGCTGCAGCACTGAAGGGCGGAAACCCTCCAACACTTAGCACTCATCGTTTACGGCGTGGACTACCAGGGTATCTAATCCTGTTCGCTCCCCACGCTTTCGAGCCTCAGCGTCAGTTACAGACCAGAGAGCCGCCTTCGCCACTGGTGTTCCTCCATATATCTACGCATTTCACCGCTACACATGGAATTCCACTCTCCTCTTCTGCACTCAAGTCTCCCAGTTTCCAATGACCCTCCCCGGTTGAGCCGGGGGCTTTCACATCAGACTTAAGAAACCGCCTGCGCTCGCTTTACGCCCAATAAATCCGGACAACGCTTGCCACCTACGTATTACCGCGGCTGCTGGCACGTAGTTAGCCGTGGCTTTCTGGTTAGATACCGTCAAGGGATGAACGTTCTACTCTCATCCTTGTTCTTCTCTAACAACAGAGTTTTACGATCCGAAAACCTTCTTCACTCACGCGGCGTTGCTCGGTCAGACTTTCGTCCATTGCCGAAGATTCCCTACTGCTGCCTCCCGTAGGAGTCTGGGCCGTGTCTCAGTCCCAGTGTGGCCGATCACCCTCTCAGGTCGGCTATGCATCGTGGCCTTGGTGAGCCGTTACCTCACCAACTAGCTAATGCACCGCGGGTCCATCCATCAGTGACGCAAAAGCGCCTTTCAACTTTCTTCCATGCGGAAAATAGTGTTATACGGTATTAGCACCTGTTTCCAAGTGTTATCCCCTTCTGATGGGCAGGTTACCCACGTGTTACTCACCCGTTCGCCACTCTTTTTCTTTCGGTGGAGCAAGCTCCGGTGAAAGAAAAAGCGTTCGACTTGCATGTATTAGGCACGCCGCCAGCGTTCGTCCTGAGCCAGGATCAAACTCTCATAATGATTTGTTTGAACGATCCATAGGATCGTTAAGCTCAAATAAAATTAACTTTGCTAGCTATTGCTTGCATGTATTTTGCTTCATATAATGAAGCGCCCTACACATTGGTTCGTTTGCTTGCTTTGTTCAGTTTTCAAAGGTCTACTGCGCTGCGTTAGCAACTTTTAAATCATATCAGATCAACAAGTGAATGTCAACTCTTTTTTTAAAAG
>NZ_JBDGBK010000188.1:0-1717 GCF_040910045.1 Enterococcus sp. RTP21361st1_A6_RTP21361_211029
TCAAAAGGATATTTTGCCATACAAATAACGACCCCCAAAAGTTAGATTTTTTGGTCTAACTTTTGGGGGTCGCTTCAATATGCTTGCCACTGGTATCTTTTTTTCGATTCTTTAGAGAATAGCATGGGACTTGATATATTCAGTCAGCTTGATGGCATCTTCATTTGTACGGGAAATAACGGCTACTGTATCAAAGCCGGCGAGAGAACAAACTTTCTCAGGCATCGAAACTTCATCTAAAGCCGCTGCCAATAAAGGTGCATTGTCAGGGATCGTATTGATTAGCGTCATAAATTGAACACGATCCACTTTGGTGACGACATCTTCCAGCATGTGAATCAGCCGTTGTTCTTCCGCTTTTTCATTTTCTTGAGTATTCATTCCTTGAAAGAGAACAAATTTTGTTTGTCCAGTCTCATCAGGCTGTTTGACAATTTTTAGATCACGGATATCGCGGGAGATCGTTGCCTGCGTAGCGGTTACTCCTTGTGCTTCGAGCAACTGCAACAGTTCTTCTTGAGTTCCCACACTATGTTCTGCAATAATCTGTTTGATCAATAAATGCCGGTCGGATTTACGCATAAATAGACTCCTTTAATTGAATTCTTCAGCATTATCATAGCAGAAAAAGGATTAAAAACCTAGGCTTTAGTCAGACTGAACACCCGTTGTTTGTAAGAAAAAAATGTAAAAGTAAACAGCTAGGTTTATGAGGAAAAGCAGTTGCAATTCTTTAGTAGCTACTGTATACTGTTTAAGGCGTGAGTTTTTTGACTCCGCAAATCCACATCTTGTTCCATCTGCGAAGCGGTGCTGATAATCAGTTCTTCGAAGAGCTAAAGAGCAAGAGAGGAAATCAAAAACCAAATTGGAGGAAACACATCATGGCAGTAATCTCAATGAAACAATTGCTAGAAGCCGGCGTACACTTTGGACACCAAACACGTCGCTGGAACCCAAAAATGAAGAAATATATCTTCACAGAAAGAAACGGTATCTACATCATCGACTTACAAAAAACTGTTAAGTTAGTAGATGCAGCATACGACTACATGAAAAACGTTGCTGAAGAAGGCGGAGTTGCTTTGTTCGTAGGAACAAAAAAACAAGCTCAAGAAGCAATCAAAGAAGAAGCAATCCGTTCAGGTCAATACTACGTAAACCATCGTTGGTTAGGTGGAACATTGACGAACTGGGAAACTATCCAAAAACGTGTTGCTCGCTTGAAACAAATCAACAAAATGGAAGAAGATGGCACATTTGATGTCCTTCCTAAAAAAGAAGTCGTTGGTTTGAACAAAGAACGCGAACGTCTTGAAAAATTCTTAGGCGGTATCGCTGATATGCCAAGAATTCCAGATGTAATGTACGTTGTTGACCCACGCAAAGAACGCATTGCGATCCAAGAAGCACGTAAATTAAATATCCCAATCGTAGCGATGGTTGATACAAACTGTGATCCAGATGAGATCGACGTAGTTATCCCATCAAACGACGATGCGATTCGTGCCGTTAAATTGATCACTGCTAAAATGGCAGATGCATTTATCGAAGGCAACCAAGGCGAAGACCAAGTAGTTGAAGAAGATTTTTCTGCTGAATCAACAGAAAATGCTACTTCAATCGAAGAAATCGTTGATGTTGTCGAAGGCGACAATGTATCAGCTGAATAAGAAATGATGGAGCTGTTTCAAAGGCTGGGCGACAAGCCTCACTC
>NZ_JBDGBK010000189.1:0-1763 GCF_040910045.1 Enterococcus sp. RTP21361st1_A6_RTP21361_211029
GCCCGATGCTGCTGCTCAATTCCACCGGCATCCCGACCGGCTTCAACAAAGGCGTATCCACTTCTGGTTATTATGTCAAGAACGGCGTGGTCAAGAGCTTCCTGACCTCCGACGAATACAAGCAGGTCGTCAAGTACTACCACAAACTCATCTCCGAGGGGCTGATTCCAGCGGACTGGGCCACCAAGGACGATGACGCCTACAACGCGAACCAGATTAGTGACGGCCAGATCGCGAAAACCGGCGTGGTGTTCGGTTGGTCTCCGACTGACAATTTCGGCAAGCTTAAGGACCAGTACATCGCTATGCCGGCACCTTCTGCTCCGGGCGTTTCCCCGGATGAGACCGTGTGGGATGGTTCCTCTAGCGAATTGGCTCCTGCTGGGCTGACCATTTCCGCGCATGCCGCGAACAAGGACGCTGCGCTGAAGCTGGCCAACCTGCTCTACTCCGAGAAGTATTCCGTGCAGCAGTTCCTCGGATCGTTTGGTCAGACTTTGACTAAGACCGGTGAGCATAAGTATACTGTGGACAGCGCCAAGTTAGACAAGCTGACTAAGGATAATCTTTACCCTGGTTTGTCGGAATTGCTGGTGGGTTGGATTCCCAATGAAGTCATCATTAAAGGCGATACTCACGCCGATGAGCTGATTGAAGTGAACAAGGTGTACGAGGAGCAGCGCAGCCACTTCGATCCCGTCAAGGACTATATTCCCGACTACGTCAATATGGATTCGGCTGATGCAGCAAAGTTGAATACAAGCAATGCTGAGATTTTCAATACCGTCATGCAGAAGACTGCCACTTGGATGTCCAAAGGTGGTATTGATGAGGAGTGGGATGCGTATTGCAAGCAGCTCGACAGCCTTGGTCTACAGGAGAACGTGAAGATCTGGCAGAAGTGGTACGACCTTTGCGTAAAGTGACGGTGTCGTGAGCGCGAACCTGTTGCAGAGCAGTGCTTGCGACTCCGAGACATGAACCGCACCCGAGTTGTTGGACCGGAGGAATTCGGATCAACGATCGGGTGCGGTTCGTTCATGCGGGGCGGATGCGGTGTTGAGGCCGAGTTTGCCACAGGTCAGGCTAGCCCGTCGGGTTGGCGGGAGCGGCGGTGCGAGCGGACCTGATGCAAATATGTTAAGGCTGTTGACAGTGCTGGCTCCCATACTTATCATGTTTGCGTCCATCTCATAGGTGTGATGGATGCAACCGAAGTCATCATCGACTCAAAGGAGAGACAATGAGGAATGTCGCGATGAAGGTGGGTGCTGCGGTATGCGCCGTGGCCTTGCTGGGTTCGCTGTCTGCGTGTGGCAGCAAGAAGCCGACCACGACCGCCGACGGCAAGCCAATTGTGACGGTTCTGGTCAAGAAGAACGCCAATCAGGAAAAGATGGCCAACATGCAGTGGGCCAAGGACTTGGAGGCCGACTGCGATTGCAAGATCGAGTGGCAGGAAGTGACTCGAGAAGCTTGGTCACAGCAGAAGAACGCCACCTTGGCCTCTGGGGATATCGCGGACGTGAACCTTAACGGATTTAATTCCCTTGACGCCTACCAGTATTCAGGAATGTTTGAGGATCTAGGCAAGAGTCTCGACAAGTTGCCAAATATCAAGGCATTCTTTAAGGAGAAGCCGGAAGCTAAGAAATTCTCAACTGATTCCAAGGGTAGAGTCTATGCAATAGCCACCGCGCGCGGAAAATCTTATTCCGGTACGGGCCAGCATATGCTGATCAACAAGGCTTGGCTTGACAAGC
>NZ_JBDGBK010000190.1:0-1756 GCF_040910045.1 Enterococcus sp. RTP21361st1_A6_RTP21361_211029
ACGGCGTCCTGGACGGCGACGCCTCGCTGGGCACGCCGATCATCGGTGGAGTGTTCGGCGTCAGGTCGAGCAGCCAGCAGGATGTGAGCATCCCGCTGGACAGCATCCCGACCGTGCTGGGCGACAGGATCCTCGCGCACGAGGACGGGTTCGGCACCAACGCGGCGCACACGGCCCCCGGCGGGTATGCATGGCAGGGACTGTCCCTGCGCGCGATCGCCTGCGAGGTGATTCGCCAATGCACCAGCGCCAAGCCCGGCGGCACGCTCCCCATCGACCTGCCATGGCTCGGCGAGCGAGGCGGCCACCAGCGTACGGACTACCAGGACTGGGACGTACAGAACCAGTCCTGCAAGCAGATACTCACGAAGCTCGCGAACGTGAACGGCGGGCCCGACATACAGTTCAGGCCGTATCTATCGGATTCGCAGCACGTGCGATACCGGTTCGAGGCCGGGAGCGACGGCGACGTGTATCTCGGCCAGGAGACCGTGCACTCACTGGACTACCATCCATTGGGCGGCACCCTGGAGGATCTGAAGGTGGACCGCATGGCACCGGCACAGCGGTTCTACGCGACCGGCGCCGGGAGCGATAAGGCCACGGTCTGCTGTCTGGCCGAGGACCTGACCCTGTGCCGGCGGTCCGACCCGTGGCCGTTGCGCGAAGGCGTGTACAGCGATCCCGACGCGAAGAGCTGGGACGTCCTGAAATCGCACGCGCAGGCCAAGCTCGCCGCGAATTCCAAGCCTCTCATGCAACTATCCGGCACGATCGACGCGAACGACGTGGACGCTTCCGGCATGCCCCTGCACGCACCCGGCACGTTCTGGCCCGGCGAGATCTTCGAAATCTCCATAACCGGCTTCCCCGACCTGCCCGACGGGATCTACCGTCAGCGGCTCATGAAGATGAGCGGCGACCAGACCGGCAAGGTCACGCTCCTGTTCGACATCTGCGAAGATCCCTGCGCCTGACGCAGGGATCCCATGTTCTTTTTTGGAGGTCATCTCATGGCATTACATGGCGAGATCAACCCGTCCGGCCTCGATCTGCTGCTCGGCACGGGCCTCAACGCGTTGGAGGTCGCGACCGGTCTGCTCACCCGCAGAAGCGGCGGCGTGTGGATCGACACCGGCGACGGCGGTGGCATCCTCGCCGGCGGGGGCGCGTCCGATGGCGTCAACCGCGTCGACAAGGACGGCGTCCAACTGCCGTTGGTGGACACGAGCGGCATCGACAAGGCCGCGCAGGATGCGCGGAAGGCCGCCGCCGACGCCGCCGCGAAGGCGGACGAGGCGGTCAGGCGGGGCGAGCAGATCAGGCAGGACGCGCAGGCGGGCATCGACGACGCGCGCAGGCAGGCGCAGGCCGCCGCCGTCAAGGCCGACAAGGTCCGAACCGATCTCACCCAGCAGGTTCAAAACGTGAAGTCCGAAATGGATTCCGCAGTTGAAGCTGCCCAGACATCCGCCAATAAGGCACAGTCCGCAGCAGATGCAGCCCAGAAGGCAGCTGATAAGGCCAATGCGTCCACCGCTGGTCTGGACAAGACCGTGCAGGCGGTCGACGCCAAGGCCGTTGCTGCGAAACAGGCTGCCGCTGAAGCCCAGTCAAAGGCCGAGAACGTCGCATCTGACCTCGATTCCGCGAATGCCGTGATCGAACGGCATACGACAGAACTGGGCGAGCTGACGACGAAGGTCACCAATGCCGTCAAGAAGTCCGACAGTGCGCTGAGCGTGTCCACCGAGGC
>NZ_JBDGBK010000191.1:0-1715 GCF_040910045.1 Enterococcus sp. RTP21361st1_A6_RTP21361_211029
AAAACAAAATGAAAAGGGCTAAAAGACTGGTAGTGCAGCCTTTTTAGCCCTTAACTTTTTATACTTTCTTTACTGTCAAAAAAACCTCTCACTAGCAACGGTTCCATCATTTAATGGAACACATAACTGTGAGAGGTCATTTTGATTATCTTTCAAAAATCAGAAAAAAGTTGCTATCAATGCAAGGATTGCTAAGCCACCTTGTGTCAATATAATTTTTTTGTCACTAGTGATGCTGCCATACAGAGCAACTAAAATGATATAAATCAAAAGCAGGCGACTCAATTCGACAGGAGAAGCGGAAAGAAACACGCTATAGAGCAAGCCGATGCCGATTAACCCATTATAGATTCCTTGATTTTTGAACAATGTATTCAGTGAAGGGCGTTCTAATTCTTCTTTTGATAAATTGAAAACCCGTTGCGTTCTCTTTGAAGTAGTCGCAAAAGTTTCCAAATACATGATAAATAGAAATTCAAGTGCAACGAACATGATTAAACCTATAGTAATAGTGGACATTTTGCTTCCTCCTTTTTTAAATCTGGTTTTCTTTATTATAAAGTAAACCAAGCAATCTTCCGTCCTTCATGCTTCTAGCGAACACAAAGACAAACGGAAGACCACATAGAAAGTAAGAGTAGATTTATTTAAATGTCGTGATTTTTTCTGCATCCAAACGAATGGATTCATAGCCTAATTCTTCAGCTTTACCAATTGATAGAATCATAACTGGAACGTAGCGTTCTGGATCGACATCAAAAGCCTCTGCTAATTGGTCTGCTTCAAAGCCACCAATTGGATTCGTTTCGTAGCCATGGGCACGCGCGACTAACATCAGCTGCATTGCCGCTAAGCTGGCGTCAACTTTTACGATGGAGGTCATTTGATCTTTCGTGAAGCTCTTGTAGTAAGGAATGATCGTTGCCAATTGTTGGTCTCTGACTTCTGCCGGCATTTTTCCTGCTTCAACTGCTTGATTGTAAATTTCTTCCCCGTATTCATAACAAGCTAAATCACCAAAAATCAAGATCATGGCTGCCGATGTGTCGTTTTGGCGTGTGTTGAAGCGGATCAGTGGTTTTAGTTTTGCTTTTTGCTCAGCACTTTCAACGACAACGAAACGCCATGGTTGCATGTTAACAGATGAGGGGGCAGTCGTTGCTTCTTGAATCATCGTTAACATTTCCTCATGAGAGATTTTGACCGTCTCATCATAGACACGGACGGATTTTCTTCCAAAAGTGATATCTGAAAAATCGTTGTTTACTCTATTGGTTGACATATTAGTAGCCTCTTTCATTTCATTAATTTATTCAACAACTGCAAAAACGCAGCTGCTTCTTCTTCGGTCAGCGATAGGGCGAATGCTTCCTTCTCTTGGTGTTTCTCGCAAGCAGACAGCTCTTGCTTGGCTTTAGGTGTTATTTCCACAAAGACTTCACGATTGTTGTCTTTGTTCCTTTCCCGCACTACATAATTCTTTTGTTCTAAAATTTTTAGATGTCTTGTAACTGCTGCACTATCGATCTTCAATTCAGTCTGTAAGTCAGATTGCGAACAACGTCCATTTTCTTTGATGAACATCATTAATTCATATCGGGTCAGACTGAACCCGGTGCTTTTTTCAAAAGTTGCCGTCAATTCTTGATTGGCAATTTTCAACTGATAAAGCAGGCGGCTGATTTCTCTTAGCTGCATGGAATACTCCTCTCTAA
>NZ_JBDGBK010000192.1:0-1687 GCF_040910045.1 Enterococcus sp. RTP21361st1_A6_RTP21361_211029
GTAGATGGCGGCTGCGACGACCTCTCGAAACTCCTCGCGGGTGAATATCTTCGCCTTATAGCTCATCGTCTGCCTCCGTAAAATCGTTGAACGATGGGCTGGCACAGCTCATATCCCTTCTGGGCCCACATCTCCAGTGTTTTGAAGATCACAAGAATCGACAGTGAGTCGAGCCCGTCGTCAACCAGTTTGGGAATGTTGCTGTACTGTGCGTTCAGTGTCGTATGCCCGCTCCGCCCGCTGGTGAACGTGAATCCCAGCATGTCCACGGGCGTTCCGGTTTCCTCCGGCGTGATGGTCAACCGAACCTTGAACTTCCTGCCCAACGGCATCGCCTTGTCACTCATCGTCCGCCTCCTTGATTGCCTGTTGCAGTGCCTGCATGATTTGTTTCGCCTCGTCCACGCTCAGATAAGCGCTTGCAGATTGGCCAACGGTCTTGTGCTCCGGGCGGGAGTCGTCCCGGTCGAGGTGAAACGTCACCAAGCTGGAAGAGCCACGCCGATGATTGGCGATCTCTACCCGATAAACCATGTATTCGTCATCGTCAATCGGGATAGTGAGCCTCGTGCCGGCATAGTGGATGCTGCCAAAGGTCAAGTCGAACGATTCCGTCTCAATGCTCAAGGTTCATCTCCTTTTGTCCGGGATTGTGCAGATCGAAATGCTTGCAGCCGGTACGGTTCTCTCTGTCAGCCTCGACCACGCGATGCAACGCGAACGAGAGACCCGCCATACGTCCCGTGTCGAAATCGTCGCCCACCCCATACGTGGAGCACTTGACGATCTCATCGTGGATAATCTTCTGCACGTCACTCATCGCCCTCCTCCCTTGCATCGGGGTTTATCGTGTCATCCCTGTAAGGAGTGGCCACGCCGCCGCAGCCGGGACAATAGCCGAAATCCGGTTTGATGAGGTTGCCCTGGATGGTGAACCAGTCACGGCTCATGGACTGTCCGCATCGAGAACAGTCGAAGCCGCTGTCCGGGTCGATGAAACTCGGCCCGTTCACATCCTCCGGGTTCTCGATGGTCGCGTCCGGGCGGAATACGACTCGCTGGTGAATCACGAGCGTGGAGATGTCGGTCAACGGCGCACTCTTCCTGCGGTCCTTGAGCTTCTTGCGATACTCGTAGACCTTTTGGCGCGGCACTCCGGCACGCTCCGCAATCTGCTTCGGTGTCAACTCATCCTCAGAGATAAGCCTCAGAAGCGTGTCCAACGTCTCGGCCGAAAGTCGGTGATACTGCCGTGTCCCGCTCATCGTCCGCCTGCCAGAATCTTGTAGAGCAACGTGAAGCATTTATCACCGTTGCAGACGCGGTTCCATACGACGATGCTGCGTTGCAACTGATATGGAGCTGGCTTCCGAGAACAACCTCCATCGAGGCTGAGCCCGCAGGCAGTGCAGCGGAACATCACGATAAAGAACGTGTATTCAGGCAAAGCCAGTACTTCGTCCCGCTCCCACTTCGCCCTGACCTTTCCCCCACAACGAGGACACGGGCTAATCCTGTGGAATTTCATCAAGTGCCTCCTTCATGAATACGATCCAATGGGTGCCGGTCTGTTTCGGTTGTTTGTTGCCGAACAGAGGATGTTGCGGGGTGCAGGCCAATACTTGGGATACGGGGATCTGCGTCTCGTTCCATTTGAAGATCAGGATGCCGGACGGCTCCAGCACCC
>NZ_JBDGBK010000193.1:0-1664 GCF_040910045.1 Enterococcus sp. RTP21361st1_A6_RTP21361_211029
GGTTTATTCAGCCAACCTCATAAAGCATCAAGGGAGCGACCCTCGATACTTCGCGGATGGTGCGAGATTCGAACTCGCGGAACGCCAAAACGACGTTCGGCGGCTTAGCAAGCCGCTGCAATCAGCCGGACTCTGCCAACCATCCAAACCGCACCCGGTTCAAGAAAACGACGTCAATGCAACCCCACGTGAGCCAACGGCCTACGCATTAATTAGTAGTAGTTGTATTGATGACAATTTCAAGGTGCGGCAAATACAGAAAACCCTGACGCCAATGGCATGCGGGGTGGATAACAATATGTCGGGAACCTGAGCCTCGCTCCAATCCCCGACAATCTATCTACACGACAGTCTACTCATACCAAGCGTTGCAACAAGCGTTGCACAGAAACCAGAAAAGGCGACAGCCCGAAAACCGTTGCAATCATTGGTGTGACACACCATGTCACGCTAATTCAAAAAAGTCTGGGAACGGCATTCACGGGCGAAACCAGACACCTAGCGGCCTTGTTTTTTATTGGGTGGGGGTACCCCTCCCGGCCCTATGTGGGCGTGTCTACTCGTTGGTGGTGGTGTCGCGCGGGTGTGTGCGTGGGCGTGCGTATGGGTGTGTGTGGGCGGCGCGTGCCTATGCGTGGTGTGTGTGGTCGTGCGGTCGTGGCGTGGCTAGCCCTATCCGTGTGGCCGTGATGTGGCCGTGTGCTGTGTGTGGTGGGTGTGGGGCTGTCCTGGCTGTTGTGTGGTCGTGCCCGTGTGTGGGCGAAGAATGATAGCAGTGTGGTGTGGTTTGTCAATCTTGGTGTGTCGTGGCTCAACTTTCGAGAGTTGAGTGTGGTGGACTCAGGTTTTGTTTTCTGATATTTATTATTGAGAATATTCTCGTTAAGCCTTTATTGGGTATATAAGGTATATACTCACGGTTTTTCGTCATGTTTCACAGGTTTCGACACGCCGGTAAACGCTAGTAATTGCAATGGTTATGGTGGTGGTTTGCGATACCGATTTGCACTCCGTATGGGGTGCATGTATAGTGATAGCTATCAACCACGGAACGACAAAAAAGGAACCACGAGATGAACACCACGGAGATTAAAGCCAAGGCCTTTAGAGCGGCGGTAGACCTGGCCACGGTATGTAAGCCCTGCACCTATGACAACGTGCTTGACCTCACGGCCATGTCCCTCGGTATCGAGATGGACGACAACGAGGAATACCCCGCCGAGCTATACCGCAAGTTTGACAACGTGTGGAATGACCTCAACAAGTAATCAGCGCGGCCATAGTGGCTAACGCTAGGGTGCAAGTCCCTAGTCGCGCACTTAGTCCCCTCTATCCAAAACTCATAGTGAGCGGCGGGTAATCAGGCGGACATGCTCATTGATAACTAAAAAGTGTTGCCGAAAGTCGGTTGTAATCTGCGTAGTGAGAGTACGTCAAACAAGGTTGCATAAATGAGTTGCGTCTACCGGCGTCTAGCCTACCGGGCTAGTGAGGATAAGAGAGCGGGTATCCGGCATGGAATTGTCCCCGCTATGGACGTTGCCACTTATGGTGGCAGACATGGAGATATCTCGATATCTTCTTGCGACGCGAGGTGCCTCATTTGAAAGTGAGCGCGAAACCGGGAGTGGTGCCTCACTGGAAGTGAGCGCGAAATCCTAGTC
>NZ_JBDGBK010000194.1:0-1658 GCF_040910045.1 Enterococcus sp. RTP21361st1_A6_RTP21361_211029
ATCACTGCAAGCAGCCGCTGCTTTTTTTATTTAGAGGCCTAATTCAGACGCAGGGTCAAAGAAGCCTGACCATAGTCCTGTCGCCATTCCCAAATGTAGATGGACACCAGTCGAATTTCCAGTTGTTCCCATTCCACCAAGGTATTGACGTGCTGTGACACTTTGACCGCTACTAACAGCAGGCAATGCATTGAAGTGCATGTAATAACTATAGATGCCATTCGGATGCTTTATAATCACATAATTTCCTGTGGACGGACCATAACCGGCTTCTACCACTTTCCCACCTTGAATCGCATAAATCGGTGTTCCACTGCTGCCGGTAAAGTCGATCCCATTGTGCTGGTTGCCGGAAGAGCCCGTTGGATCTGTACGGTATCCAAAACGACTCGAGATATGGACAGAATCGACCGGTAAAGACCAACCGCTTGTTTGATTTCCACTAGCAAGCTCCGGTGTTTCTTGGTCAGTATCTTGATTGGTTTCTTTTTTACTTGTTTCTTCAATGTTGGTCTCTTCATTGATTGGTGTAGAAGCATTAGCGTATGTCGTTGCTTCTGTGCCGGTTTCTTTTGCCGACTCTTTTTCTTGAGAGACCGCTGCTTCAGCGGCTACTTGTTTTTTCGCTTGTTCCTGAGTTTTTTTTGCCTCAGCTTGTGCTTGTATCTTAGCTTCTGCGGCTAACGCTTCTTCTGCTGCTAATTGTTTCAGTGTTTCTTCCCGTTTCTTTTCAGCAGCCGCTTTTTCTGCTTCCAAATCAGACTTTTTGCTCTCTTCTTGATTCAGAGACAATCGTAAGTCGGCCAATGCCACATCCTGATTCAATCGTACATCCGCAAGCTCCCCTTGCTTTTGTTGCAGCTCGCTCGCATGAGTTTCAATTTCGGATAGTTTTTCTTCTAGTTCTTTTTCGAGCTTGATACTTGTCTCGATGTCTTTTTGCTGTTGCTCAACGATACTATTGCTGGCATTCATGATGGTGACAGAAGCAATGGCTCGTTGAATTGCTTCACCTAGTGAGTCAGCATCAAGTAATGTCGTCATCATGGCATTCGAAGGTTCTGAAACTTGAATATCTCTTGCTTGATTCGCCAGTGTTTCTTTCCGTTTGGCGATTTTTTCCTCCAATTCCTTGATTTCAACCGCGATTTTGTTGACCTTTTGCTCTGTGCTGGCCTTTGACGCCAAAATCGAATCCATTTCAGATTCAAGTTGTTGGATCTCCGCTTCCGTCTTTTGTTTGAACGCTTCTATTGAAGCAGATTCCCCTTTGATTTCATTGATTCGCTGGGTTTGTTGTTGAATTTGACGATCGACATCCTCTGCGTTTGCAACCAATGGGAAACCTATCCACATCAATGAGCTTGCGACTATCAATTTTTCCAGTTTTTTCATGCTATCTCCTTAATCCATCAGTTCGTTTCTACTAGCATACCGAAAACTCTGATTCTTTTGGGAAGAATCACAAGAAAAACATCTGGATGCAAAATTCTGACATCTCGTTGCAATCAACTTGTTAGATTCCCGCATGAATCGTAAATTGCTTTTTGTATTTTTTCATGAGGAAAAAACAGATAAGAATTTTGGCTCTATAATTTATGGGACTGATGAATCAGAATTGATTCTTCAGCCCCATTTTTATTTTAGGTATTAAAAAA
>NZ_JBDGBK010000195.1:0-1652 GCF_040910045.1 Enterococcus sp. RTP21361st1_A6_RTP21361_211029
GTACTTCGCATCACTGTCCGGATCTGTTGTTGGCGGATGTCTCCATGTCTGATATCAACGGATTGGTGGTGTGCCGGACGATTAGAAAAGAGAATTGGAAGACATCCGTACTCATGATGACATCATTCAGCGTCGCCGAATATGCTGCAGAAGCGGTGGCTTCGGGAGCCCAGGGAATCATACATAAGGACAATCCGAAAACAATCGCCGAGGCTTTGCTGCAGATAAAGGAAACAGGAATCTGTTCTGATCGTTTTCTGAATGCCCACGATTCGTTTTTGCGGCTGAAGTCAGAGAAGAACAAGGATCTGTCCCCTCGTGAAATGGAAATCGTTGATCGATGGGCGCGAGGGAGATCGATGTCCGACATAGCGGAGGAATTATCGATCGGTCAGACCACGGTGCGGACCCATCTTGAACATGCCGCGTCCAAGCTGGGGGTAGCGAACAACCGTGCATTGATTTCCGCCTGGATGCATCTCAATCGCTGATGAGGATTTCCATGAATACGGCGTTTACGTTTCCGTCAAAAATAATTCGGCGCTATGTGGCACATCCCTGCTTGTCCCTTCTGTCGCTGCTGGGGCTGTCTCTTGCCCTGATGGAGATAATCCAGATTGGTCCCATGCCTCTTCTGCCGGCAATGCTCTATGGAGTGCTTGCGGTTTCCTTTGTCCTTCTTCCTGCCATTGGAGGCCAAGCATGTTGGGCCATCATTGTTGCAGGTTCCGTGATCTCCATCTCCCTCACTCAGGACAGTCCCTTCGTTATCAGCGGCATGCTCATCGCTCTCGGCATTCTTGCGTTCTCCGGAACCGTGCCTGAATGGCTGATCGCAATGCTGATTTGTTCCTGTACGTATATAGCGCGAAGCGTTATGGTGGAGAACTTCAATGTTTTCGTTTCCGTGTCGGTCACGGTCATGTTCTTGGCCAGCTTGCTTGCCGGCAGATTGGTAGCGCTTCGCCAACAGGCTTTTATCAGAGAAGAGCAAAGGCTGAAATTGCAGATTGAGCTTCAACAGCTTGATTATATGAGGCAAAAGAATCGTCTTGCGATACAGATACATGATTCCTTGACCAATAATCTTTCGGATATCTCATTAATGGCCCGGGTTCATATCGATGAAAACATACCTGACAGCGATGATTGGGCAATCGTTCTTGAACATAGTCAAGAGGCGTTCACGCAAGTGCACGACATCATAGACATCCTTTCCTCGGAAGACAAGGACGCGAAATCAGAAACGACGTTCATGGTTGAACTGCGTAATCTGCTGGATGAAAGATGCAGCCATCTTCATGCGCTGGGGTATGACGGAGATACGGCCATCGACGGATGCTGCATCAAAGCTTCGCCGGAAGAAAAGGAAGAAGCGTTATCCCTGATAAGAGAACTCTGCAACAACATACAGCGTCACGGTTCCCCACGCAATGGCTCGTTCGAGTTGCTGGTCAAGCTATCACCATCGTCAATGGAAATTAGCGAGATGAATGATATTGCAGCCGGATCGGCGCTGACTGCATTCGAACAATCGGGAAGGGGCCTTTCACTGCACTCAAAACGAATACAGGAAATGGGAGGCGAACTTAACTATAGAAGCGATGATGGATTGTGGGTGCTCTACGCCAAAATTCCGCTGAGTCATATGG
>NZ_JBDGBK010000196.1:0-1645 GCF_040910045.1 Enterococcus sp. RTP21361st1_A6_RTP21361_211029
GCCAGAATGAGGTTCATTCTGACCCAGATTTGATTTTGTACAACCCATCAGTCCTTATTGACAAAGAGCCCAAAAAAGTCCAGAGATCGTTCGATCTCAATCGAACTTGAGAAAGGCTATTTCTCCATTTTTTGTATTATCTTCTATCACAGCTTCTAAAATCTTTTATTGGTACGGCAACAGTGTTCGCATCACTTGAATTTGATGATCGATTTGTTCTTCTTGAATATGACCCGTCAAAGCTAAAATACCCAGACCTTCTATAACAAACATATAGTTTTCCGCGATTGCTTCCAGATTCCGATCGGCAATCACGCCTTGCGCAACTCCAACTTGAAAAATCTCTTGGATCGTGCGTTTCGTCTCAGTCAACTGCGTTTGCTGCAACGAACTCGTCTCAACTGACTTATGCGTATAATAATACTCATACGTCGCTCGCAGCATGCTGTCGGATATGCTATGAAGCAATCGGTATTTATGATCCTCAAAATATTTCGTCAAGATAGTCTCGAAAGAAGCATTTGCTTTGATCATTGCTCGAACTTCATTAAACCGTCGTTGCGAACGTTGTTGCAGCACTTCTAAGAAAATCGCATCCACCGATTGAAAGTACAGATAGATCCCGCCGCGACTGATGCCGCATTCTTCGATGATGTCTTGCATCGTCGCATCGATCAATCCTTTCTTGCTGAATACTACTTTGGCACTTTCCAAAATCGCTTCTCGTTTTTGCCGTTTTTTTTCTTCGATCGGCTTTTTCATGCTTCCACCTCACTTTATTAATGACACCTGTGTCATTTTATTGTATAATCATCCTAACATAAAAATGACACGAGTGTCATTCTATAAGAAAGGGTGTTTTCTCATGAACACAAAAAACAAAACGTATCGTTTAGTGATCCGTGCAATTCTAACCGCAATCATTATCTTACAAACTATGGTACCTTTCCTTGGCTTTATTCCTATCGGCATCACTAGTCTGACGATCATTCATATCACGGTCATTGTTGCTGCCATTGTTTTAGGAACGAAAGATGGGATGTTTATCGGCTTGGTTTGGGGGATTTTCACGATTATTCGGGCATTCACTTCCCCTACGACCCCTTTGGATATCACAGTATTCACTAATCCGATCATCTCAGTCCTGCCAAGGGTCTTAGTAGGTCTCGTCGCTGGTATATTGTTTACTTGGCTCTATCGTAAAACAAAGAAAGTCGTCCTTGCTTCTATTGTTGCAGCCATCTTTGGTACCCTTACCAACACGGTTCTCGTGTTAACGTTGATGGGAACCCTGTACACTAGTTTGGTGGCAACTACCTATGGTGTTGATGCTTCCGCTTTGTTTGTCACATTAGGAGCTATTGCAGTGACTAACGGCGTTTCTGAAGTGATCACAGCAGTGATCCTGACACCAATATTAGTCAAAGCGCTTTTCGCAGCCACCAGTTTACGTCCAGAAAACCGCTGAGTAAAAGTCCGATTCTTTTAGGTTTGTATCGTTAGCTTTATCCTATCATTTTTTACGACAAGTGCAAACTTGTCCTCTCATTTAACAAATGAAATCAACTAAGAAAACCACCGGAGAATGAATTCTCCGGTGGACTTTTTGTATGATTAACCTTCTTATTGAGCATCACTGATCTTA
>NZ_JBDGBK010000197.1:0-1640 GCF_040910045.1 Enterococcus sp. RTP21361st1_A6_RTP21361_211029
AAGAAAACCACCGGAGAATGAATTCTCCGGTGGACTTTTTGTATGATTAACCTTCTTATTGAGCATCACTGATCTTAAACTCTATTCCAAGGGCGTTTCTATAATATTCTGGATACATCTCCTTCCCACATTTTTCACAGGTAAATTGGGGAGGATTGTTCGGATCATTTGCAATATCTGCATCATCTAAAAATTTTACTACATCCATTGGGATTGATTCTTTTTCACCACAACTTAGACATATAAATTTCACGTTGGCGTTCCCAATCCCAGCGAATTGCTTTAAAAGTTTTTTCTTTTCTTCTTCATACTGTTGCCTGAATTCTTTTTGGTCAATTTTTCGATTCTCCTCTCGCATAAACCGCTTTGCATGGTTATCTTTCGCATATTTAATAACTAACCGTCCATTTTTGCGCACACTCGTCCCAACGAATTCATAGTACTCACCGCAACAAGAACATTCTAAGGGATTTTCACCAAATTCTTCGGTTATTCTTTCTTCCCAGGATTTTGGTCTTAAGGCCTCATTCAGATTGATAAACAGCTTTTTTACTCGTTTCTGATACTCCTTCATGACCTTTTTCATTAATGTTTTGATTCTACGACTATAGATTCCATAGCGACGAATCGTTTTGAAATTCTTATTTTGAATATGGCGAATCAATGCAGCTATGAATTCGTCTATACTCATGGTCATCGTCTCTTTAGTATTCGTTCGTTTGTCCATGTAGTTGAACATGACAGTGTCGCCATCATACATTAAGATTCGGCTTAATGCGATCGGGCCACGCTTCATATAACGACTGATGTATTGGAGTAGTGACTTTAGATTTGTCCTGCTCCTTTTAGGAGCATTTACGTAAAACCCTTCTCCATTGTTCTTGTACGCAGCTTGTAATCTTGATTGAACTCTTTGCTTGTCCCACTCACCTAACGTTCGTCTAATTAGTTTCAATACAGCATTTTTCCAGTATTTTCTTAACATAGAAAAAGGTAAATAATCGTATTCTTCCCAACTTCCATCTCTTGTTAAGCCACCCATAGTAACAACCATATGAACATGCGGATTAAATTCTAGTTTTGATCCAAAGGTGTGGATTGTAGCTACTATACCTGCCTTCACCTTTCTTTTCTCAAAATAGGCAAGAATAATTTTTGCGGCTTCATCCATTAGTCCTTTCAGTAAGGAATCTCGATAGTTTTCCATCATAAAGATTTCCCGTAACCCCTCATCGATCGTAAAGATTACGTGCCGATGTGTCACTTTAAACATATCATTCGCCACAACCGCTGACCACCTTTGGCTTTCACCTGTTGCACACGTTGGACAGAACTTTCCACGACATTTCAAGGGAACAAACTTTGTTTGATGACATCCTTCGCAGACAAACAGTCGGTATCCTTTTTGAATATCTCCACAATATCTAAACTTGTTTACTTCCCGTTTGACGACTAGCCGAATCTTTCGCCCGTATTTCTCAACAAAGTTATCCCAATTATGGTGTTCGTCAAAAAAGATTGCTTCGAGAATATTCGCTTTCATAGTAATATTTTACTTGTTCAAAAACAAAATGAAAAGGGCTAAAAGACTGGTAGTGCAGCCTTTTTAGCCCTTAACTTTTTATACTTTCTTTACTGTC
>NZ_JBDGBK010000198.1:0-1610 GCF_040910045.1 Enterococcus sp. RTP21361st1_A6_RTP21361_211029
GGTCTACGACGTGGAGGACGTTGACGATTTTCTCGACTCGGTGGCCGACACCATCAAGGTTTTAGGCAAGGAAGTACTCAAAGCAAGAAAGGAGGGGCAATGACCGTCGAGCAGATGGCCGATGACGATTACTTCGCGTTGGACGCGGTGGACCAGACCGCGTTGAAGAAAATGCTGGTAAGCCCGTTGGCGTATTCGGATTACCTGACCGGTGAGCATGGGTATTCTTCGGCGTTGGAGTTCGGCAAGGCGGCTCACAGCATGGTTTTGGGCAGTGGCCCGCAGGTTGTGGCTAAACCGAATCTGCGTACCAAGGAGGGCAAGGCTCTTCGTGACAGGCTGGTCGAACAGTATGGTGCTGACGACATCGTGTGGCTGTCCGCCGATGATGTGGAGAAGGTTCAGGCCATGCGGGACATGGTTGGAGACTTTTTCACGAAGCTGGACGGTCAGCCGGAGGTGGCGATGATCGCCGCCGACCCTGATACCGGGTTGTTGATTAAGGGCAAGGCGGACTGGTTGCCGTCCACTCCCGACCCGGATGGTGTGCTGCGTATCCGTGATTACAAGACCACGGTGAAGTCGCCGGACGAGTTCGAGCGTTCCTGCTGGCAGTACGGGTATCACATTCAGGCCGCGTTCTACATGCGTCTCTACCGGTTGACGATGCCCGAATATAAGGGGCCGTTGGGTTTCGAGTTCGTCGTGCAGGAGAAGAATCCGCCGTTCGATTGGAGGGTGTGGCGGTTTGACGAGCATTCGCCCATCATCACCGAACTGGCGGAACCGAAAATCTGTAAGGCGTTGAAGCAGATCAAGTCGTTCCGTGACCTGTATCCCGACCCGTTGGAGGCGATGCGTGGCTACGGGCTGTCGAAGGTGCCGCAGGAGATCGCGTTCCCCGATTGGAGATTGGTTCAGGAAGAGGAGGAAATCGAATCATGGCGGTAATCAAGAAGGACGCTAAGGGCGGGCGTGGCACGTATGCGACCCTGGCTCAGGTCGTGAACTATGTGGACGAGCAAGGCTACGAGCTGCAATGGCCGACCCAGTTGATTGACGGACGCCTGTATGTGGATACGGCCGTCAAGAAGAAGGGCACGGACAAGTGGATTGCCAGTAATTGCCTTATCCCCGTAGAGGTGGGAGATTCGCGTGGTATGAGCGTCATGCAGGCCCTCGGTTCCGCGTTGACGTATGCGCGACGCTACAGCACTTGCGGCGCGTTCGGACTGGCGACCACGGATGATGACGGTGAGACCAGCGGCTACAAGAAGCGTTCCACCAAGGGCATGACCGACGAGCAGCAGCAGACGATTGACCGGATTCTCCAAATCATGCGTATTCCCGATGGTCAGGAGAACGGTTTCATCAGCAGCGTGCTGCAACGCAACGTGGTCTACGGGAAACTGTCTGAATCGGACGCGGCCACATTCATCGAATCGTACAACCGCAACAAGGAGAAGGAGCCTGCCCTCCAGTGAGCTTCACACCGAAACCTGGCTGCAAGTGCACCAGATGCCTGTGGGCTCACGGGGACAAGATCACGCTCCCCCAATGCCCCACATGCGGCGCCGTTGATTGCGCCGGAGCCCAATCACACATGCTGG
>NZ_JBDGBK010000199.1:0-1601 GCF_040910045.1 Enterococcus sp. RTP21361st1_A6_RTP21361_211029
CTATGGTCCCGCGCCTGGATGACCGACCCCAAGCGGGCCATGGCCATCGTCAGCCGCGACATCAGCCCCAAGGACGAGCACGGAAACCGGCAGGACCCCGCCGCCGTCATGGCCGGCCGGCTCAGCAGCGGCCTGCTCGACCGGCTCAACGGCGCGGTGCGCGACGACTGGACCGCCGGCATCATCCCGCCCATCAAGGCATCCAGAAACACCGCCGCCCTCGACCTGGTGCGCCAGAACGAACTCCTCATCACCCAACGGGCCGACGCCCTCGCCCGACAGGCCGCCACGGGCGAACAGCCCTGGTCGAGGACCGTCATGGAAACGGCGCGGAAGCACGGCGACCACAACCTGCTGCGCGACGTGGCCGTCTACCGGGACATGTGGCACATCGACGACCCCGACCAGCCCATCGGGCAAAGGCCGCCGGGCCGGTCCGGCCGGCAGGAACAGCACTGGTGCAACCTCGACGCACGCATCACCGGACAAGGAAGCGGCGTCGTCAACCCCGGCAAAACCCGGAAGGCCAACCGTAATCGGCCGGAAAACCCGAAGCCCCGCGTGGAGACGCCGAACCCCGCAGCCATGGAGGAAAGGAACCCGCAATGGAAGACACGGCAGGAACCATCATCGAACAACTCGCCCGATGGGCCGACGCAATGACCCGGACCCTGGCCGCATGGGACACCGGCACCCTGATCGTTCTCGCCGTCACGCTCACGGTGCTCGCCGGCGTCACCGGCCGCGCCACCACCGGCGGCGGACTCATCAGGCAGATCCTGTGGATCACCGTCACCGCCATACTCACCCTCATCGCCGTCGCGACCGTCTGGACCATCGCGAGCCGATACCTGCCCATCCCCGAGCTCGAAACGCTCCTGCGAAACCTCGCCGGCCACCAGCCCCTGTTCCGGAGCCTGGACACGGCGGCACGCATACTACGATGGTGACGACAGGAAAGGAACGGGCCATGGCGAAGCAAACACGGAAACGACTGGTCGACTGGCTGCGCGCGGAACGCGACCAGAAGGTCTCGCACGGCCTCTACCAGAACACACAGCTCGTGTTCGCCTACAACAGCAACCACATGGAAGGATCCACGCTGTCCCCGGAACAGACCGCCCAGCTGTTCGACACCGGCGCGCTGCTGCCCGAAAACGCCGACGACGAGATACGGCTGGACGACGCGACGGAAACCGTGAACCATTTCCGCGCGTTCGACCGGATCCTCGACCTCGCGGACGAACCCGTCGACAAGGCCATGGTGTGCGAGCTCCACGCGATCCTCAAACACGGGACCAGCCAGGAAACCGACCCCTCGCGCAACGTCGGCGGATGGAAGACGCTTCCGAACGTCATCAGCCCCATCGAAGGCATCCACACCGTCCTGCCCCGGGACGTGCCCCGCGCCATGAACGACGTGTTCAAGGCGTTCGCGGAACTCAGGGACGACCCATACCAGACAGCGAGGGCGCACTGGCTGTTCGAGACCACGCACCCGTTCTCGGACGGCAACGGGCGCATCGGACGACTGGTCCTCTTCAAGGAGATGCTCCGCCTGGACGCCGTGCCGCCCCTGATCCGCGACGCCAACCGGAACT
>NZ_JBDGBK010000200.1:0-1555 GCF_040910045.1 Enterococcus sp. RTP21361st1_A6_RTP21361_211029
TGTTTTATAAAAGCTCTATAAAGATATGCTTAATCTTACTTACCGTACTGAAGATGAGGATTCTATTCGCTACTTTGTTTTGTTTACTGGTTTTGAAATCAATAAAACAAAAAAGTTTGTTGAAGTCAGTGTTAATCCGGACCTAGAATATATTATTAATGGTTTAACAGCTGAATTTAGTAGATTTGAATTATCTGCTTTCACGTCGTTGCGTTCTACGTATGCAAAAACTCTATTCCGACTGCTTATGCAGTACCGTTCTACTGGTTATTATGTAGTTCGTATTGAAGAGTTTAGGAGCTTAATGGATATCCCAGAATACTATCAAATGGGTAACATTGATCAAAAAGTATTAAATCCTGCATTACGAGAACTAAAAAAATACTTCAATGATCTTAAAGTCACAAAAATAAAAGCAAAAAAGGGCAATAAAATCGCCAAATTAGAATTTACTTTTTCAAGCCTAACGTCAGATTTGCCAAAGATTTCTCTGCGTAACTGGTTAGAAGAATAAATAAAAAAGAACTCGCCCCCCTTACATTAAGCAAGTAGACAAGTCCCTTACAACCGACTAAGATTGCTAGTACATTCTAGCATATTGTATGGGGCTTCTAAATAAAAAACAGATAGGAATAACTCCTATCTGTTTTTTATCGTTTTAGAAAATTTGTTGGGTCGAAATTTCTAGAAGTGACTGTTTGACTGGTTTCTTTTTGATGATTCTTTGGTCGATTTCGATTTGATGGATTTAGTTTAGCTTCGATTTTTTCTTTCACTTCTTGATATACTTTAGAATTTGTGCCAATAAGAACGCCTGTATCTTTTAGATATAAATCAGCAAATTCTGCGATGATTTCAGTCATGATGGAAATTTCTTTTCCCATAGCATTTAGTTTTGCCTGATTGCTGGTAGTGGTCGTGTTGGTATCGGGTTCATAACTCATACATAAAAAGCGAATGGCTTCCGAGTAGTTATTGATATCTGGATTTTTTTCGATGATGGAATCTAAAACGTCAACATGACTGGGGTAAAGGGTCACATGTTTTTGAACAGAAGTTTTTCTCATGATTATATCATTCCTCCAATAAGCATTTCGATGATTCGATTATTTGTGTAGACATACTCACTTAATATTTGAGTGTTTTCTGTTTGGATAGCAGCAAATTTTTCGAGCAATAAATCGAATTGATCTTTTCTATAAGTCATAAGTTGACGGTCAAAATCATTTTCGATTAGCACTTTTAGATATTTATTTCGACTCCATTTTTTGCCAGTTTTAGTTGTGAGTTCTTGGCAACGTTTGTCTATTGTTGCGATAAATTTTGGATCGATGTTCCGAACTAAAATGTCCATAAAAAATCTCCTTTTTCAATTATGTATAATTTAT
Source organism: Enterococcus sp. RTP21361st1_A6_RTP21361_211029 (assembly GCF_040910045.1). Lineage (NCBI taxonomy): Bacteria > Bacillati > Bacillota > Bacilli > Lactobacillales > Enterococcaceae > Enterococcus > Enterococcus sp. RTP21361st1_A6_RTP21361_211029. The sequence continues at coordinate 1,389 of NZ_JBDGBK010000200.1, forward strand.
GTATACCATACAAATACTATATTTGTATAGCTGTTTTTTGCTAAAATACTATACATAAGCTAGCCACGATGGCAAAAAAAGTGATAGCAAATTTTTTTCTGAGAAACGCGATAGGCACAGCCTATCTGCCCGCTTTTTTTAGAAAGTGGGTACACGTTTCCTTATGC
>NZ_JBDGBK010000201.1:0-1543 GCF_040910045.1 Enterococcus sp. RTP21361st1_A6_RTP21361_211029
TGTAGTGACCCCAAAAAGTTAGACTTTTATGGAGTGGAGAAATCCACTCCTTTTTTGTATGATAAGATTAACTGTTAGACAGCTGTTTTTACAGCTTCTCGAAACTGAACCGGACTTCGCCAATTTAATTTCTTTTTGATGCGTTTATGGTTGTAATAATAGATATATTGGTCAATTTTTGTTTTCAATTCATCTAAACTCCGATAGACTTCTCCGTGAAAAATCTCTTGCTTTAATAAACCAAAGAAGTTTTCCATAGGTGAGTTATCTAAACAATTCCCTTTACGAGACATACTCTGGAAGATTTTATGCTGCTTCAATTTATTCTTATAAGCATTCATTTGATAGGCCCATCCTTGATCTGAATGGAAGGTTCTACGAAATGGACAATCATTTGTCATCTGGATTGCTTCTTCTAATCCTTCCATTATGGCTAGTGCGTTTGGTTTTTCAGAAATCCGATAAGATAGAATTTCACTATTGTAGAAATCCATGAAAGGATCTAAATACAGCTTTTTCTGACGAACGACACCTGTGGTGTCTACTTCATAATACTTAAACTCTGTGGTATCAGTTGTAATTTTTTGGTGACAGATATTTGTATAAAACCGACGATGAATACGATTTTTGGCGACAGTGCCAACCTTCCCACGATAAGAATTGTACCGTCGAGATTTTCGAGTGTAAGACTTTACTTCGATACCTAGTTTTTTTATCAGACGTTGAATCTTCTTTTTATTGACATGAATCCCTTGATTCTCTAATTCTTTTTTTAGTCGCAGACAGCCGTAATCTTTATGATCTTTGCGAATTTCAAGCATTTTTTCTTCAATTTCTTGGTCTGGGTTTGGTCTGTCAAACCGTTTCTGCCAATACATATAGGTTGCTTTAGGAAATTTCAATGTTTCAAGAAGCTCAACTAGTTTGAATGATCCTCGGAGGCTGGCGATGATTCGTGCGATTGATTCTTGCGTCTTTGCTGGGCTTCCTGTTTTCGCAGCTTCCTCAACTCTTTTAAAAAGGCATTCTCAATTTGAAGGGATCGGACTTGCTTTTCTAATGCCTTGATACGATCGCGTTCTTCAGTTGTTGTATTTTCTTTTTTGTTTTCTTTTTTTCTAGTCAAAGTAAGTGGTCGCCCTTTCTCTTTTGAGAGCCCCTCAATACCTGCTTCTCTGAAATTACGCATCCAATTGGCAATAAGCGCAGGGTTGTTCATTTCTAAAGTGCTAGCAACTTCTCGATAGGACATCTCACTTGTTTGATATAACTCTAGCGCATTTAACTTAAATTGAACAGAATATTTCTGATTTTGATGCTTTCTCAATAGACCTTCCTCTCCGTATTCACGATAGACATTCACCCAATTACTTACTTGAGACTTGCTTGAAATACCGTATTTGTTGGCAAGATACCGATATCCGCCCACGCCACTAAGATATTCTTTAACGATTTTTAGTTTTAATTCAAAAGGATATTTTGCCATACAAATAACGACCCCCAAAAGTTAGATTTTTTGGTCTAACTTTTGGGGGTCGCTTCA
>NZ_JBDGBK010000202.1:0-1515 GCF_040910045.1 Enterococcus sp. RTP21361st1_A6_RTP21361_211029
TTCGCCTTGATCCATATGACATCGATGCGCGGGTTCGACGGGTCGCCGGCCGACACGGCAGGCGATTGACCGCCGTCCCAGTAGGCCTCGGCGTACCCGTCCGCGCTGCCGCGCGAGCAGACGGCCACGCCCGCGGCCACGTTGTAGCGCAGGTCGGAGCGACCCGTCACGTCCAATCCGCACACGATGCCGACGTTCTCCCAGTGCGCCTTGATGATCCGGCGGTGGGTCGGCGGGTCCACTCCCCTGCCGGTCGAATCGGGGGCCACCCCCAAAGCTGTCGTCATAATCCCTCCTTGATCACATGTAGGTGTCACGGCATTCGACGGTCACGTGCCCGTCGCCGATGGATTGCAGGTTCACGGCCACCGAGCCGCCCGGCGGCACGGTGGGGAAGCCGCGCTGGCGCAGGTTGCGGCTCACGTCCAGCCCGCCTATGCTCGCCGTGCGGCTCCGTGAGTCCAGCACGAGCGGCACGCCGCCGACCGCCTGCGAGTAGTCCAGGCTCATGTCACGGCCCGGGAAGTTCAATTGCACGCCGTCCGGCCACGGACCCTGCACGGTGAACACCGGGTAGGCTCGGCTGGAACCGTTGTTGACGAGCGTGCACACGTTCCGCGCATCCACGGCCGCCGAGCCATAGGACAGCGGATACGCGAGCCCCGCGTTCCCGCTCCCATACGACAGGCCCAACCCCGCATCCCACGCCGGAACCAGCTGAGAACGCCGCGCATCCCACGCCAAACGCTCCGGACGAGGACACACGAAATGCAATGTCAGATTGTTCTCCAACAGGGGATTCCACCGCGAGTCGCGGCCCATCTGCGCCACGTAGCCCTCACAATATGTGTCCTCGTCGCCGTCGACCATGCGCAGCCTGCAGGAGCGGTGCGCCGCGGTGTTGATGCGGCGCATCAGGGAGAGTAGGTCCGCACGGCTGTAGCCGACCGCCTCGTAGTGCACGGTCACGGTGCGGGCCGAATACAGGATATCCGTTTCGGACACGTCATGCGCGCCGTCGCCCTGGCCGCGTTCGGTCAGGGCGACCTTCGCGTCCGGCAGCGTATCCCAGCCCTCCACGCCGTTGGCGGTGATGTACAGGCCCCGGTCGGGCGAATCCGCGGGATTGAACCGGCAGACGAGCTCGTCGCCGGCCCATAGCTCCCCGTAACGCGGGCTCAACGTCCACAGGTCGTTCATCTTGAGAGCCTCCCCACGAGATGAGCGGCGTTGCGGTACATGATCGACGCCGCCGTATACATGTCATCCGCCGGACGCACGATCTTCTGCTGGAACACGGGCGCTATCGTCTGGTTGACGGTCTGGTTGTTAGTCACCGGCTGGCTCAGCATCATCGGCGAGGGCTTGTAGAACCTCTCACGTGGAATCTGACGACGGTTCATGGCCGCGTACAAATCGGCACCGTAATAGCCGACCGATTTCACGTTGCTGACGAATTCGCCGCTTTTGACGCGCGCGTTCGACAGGGTGATATTGTCGTCCCCCGTGTAGGTG
>NZ_JBDGBK010000203.1:0-1490 GCF_040910045.1 Enterococcus sp. RTP21361st1_A6_RTP21361_211029
TTTTTATATGAAAATAAACCAAAAAATGGCAAAAAAAGTCTCTCTTCGTTTATAATAAGGGTGAAGAAATTTTTTTTAGTTACTGTGATGTCAAGCCAAGACCATCGCAGTAGCTTTTTTTATTTGTAGATTCCAGTGTTCGATAGATGACGCGAAGAATCTTATGTGCCGTCGCAATCACAGCTTTCTGTTTTGAGCCACGACTTGCGATTCGATGGTAAAATTCGGAAAAGACGGGGCTACCTGAGTGCGCAGCTGCACGCCCGGCATGATACAAGGCAGTCCTCAAGTATTTATTTCCTCTTCCGATATGAGCTTTCTTCCGAACACCACCACTTTCATAACTTCCTGGACAAAGACCTGCCCAAGAGGCTAGGTGGGATTGTGTTTGAAAAGCAGAAATATCCGGTCCAATCTCAGAAAGAATGACCTCTACACAACTTTCTTTTACACCTGGAATCTTTATCAATTCATCGATAATTTCTTGATAAGGCGCAATTCTTATGCGAATCTCTTTACTCAATTCAGTAATCTGCTCCTCAAGACAATCGATGATATCGAAATGAATTTGCATCTCGAAACGATGGGCTTTTGTCAAAGTACCTTTTAGCGATTCGACAATATCTTTTGAGGAAGCTTTTACCCGAGAATGGAGACATTCTAGGATGTTTTCCTCTTCGATTTTCTCACCACTCAGTAGTAAATCGACCAGCTTTCTACCAGTCTTTCCATAGATATCTGACAAAAATCCCGTTAACTTAATATTTCCTTGCTGGAGGATATTGTGGATACGATTCTTATGTTGGGTTCGCTCGGCAATAAGATGGGTACGAGTTCTAGTGAGGGAACGTAGCTCTTGAATAGCTGTTGGCGGTACATAGCTTTGTGGAACTAACCCCACACGACCAAGTTGGGCAATCCATTCGGCGTCCTTTTGATCAGTTTTTCGACCAGGAATTCCTTTAATGCGTTGAGGATTGGCAAGAATCAATTTGAATCCTTCCTTCTCCAAAACGTTCCAGATAGGACACCAGTATTGTCCGGTACTTTCCATCATAACGGTAGAAATCTCTTGCTCGTGAAGCCATGAGGCTAGTTCTTGTAGCTCGAAGGTCCTTGTCCCAAAAGTTTTAATAAGTTTCTTCGGTCGATTGGTTGAAAGATTTCCCACAAGTGTACAGGCAACGACTGTTTTCTGATGAACATCCAGTCCACAACAACGTTCGACAACGACTTCCATGTAAATCACTCCTCAAAAGTATTGAGTTGTGACAGATTCGCTTTGGAAAAATCGAAGAAATTTTATATACGTGCGCAAAGCGACAATTCGTTAGTCTCACAAAGCGAATCACTCGGTTTTTTATACGGGGAAGGCCACCAATAAACCGCTCGAGCTTGTGTCACTCCTCAAGTTCATTATAAGTGCTCCTTCGTTTTCAAGACAGCGTTAGAGGTTCGGCAAAATTTGCCGAACCTTATATGTTTTTTAT
>NZ_JBDGBK010000204.1:0-1490 GCF_040910045.1 Enterococcus sp. RTP21361st1_A6_RTP21361_211029
CTCCGCTACGGGCCGGACGGGGCGGAAACCGGTGTCTGGCGGGTGACCGCGATGCTGACGTACGTACGTCCGACAAGGGAAAGGGGTGACGTGGATGACGAACATCATGCTGGTCGATGACCTGCAATACGCGAGGCTTGGTTACAAGCTCATGCTTGGCAAGGTGAGCGGCATCACGATCGTCTCCCAGGCGGGCGATGGCCGGCAAGCCATCGCGGAGATCGAACGACTGGAATCGGAAGGAGGCCCACTGCCGGACGTGGTGCTCATGGACGTGCGCATGCCCGTGATGGACGGCATCACCGCGACCCGGGAAATCACCCGCCGATGGCCTGCCATTCACGTGCTGATCCTCACCACATACGACGAGGACGACTACGCATACGGCGGGCTGGACGCGGGAGCCAGCGGATTCCTGCTCAAAGACGCCAGTGCCGCAGCCGTCAAGGACGCGATCCACGCGGTGGCGGAAGGAGACGCCGTGGTCACGCCACGCATCACCCGGCAGATTCTCGAGCACGGCATGCCCAGACCAGCAGCGGGCCGCGAACAACAGAAGCTACGGGATTCGTTCGCCGCTCTGCCGCCGCGCCAACGCGAGATATGCTCCCTGATCGCGGAAGGTATGACCAACGAGGAAATCGCCCGCAAACTGGTACTGGAATCCGCGACGATACGACGAACCATCAGTCGAATCCTCGCCACGATGCAACTACACGACCGAACGCAAATCGCCGTCAGCTGGCTCAAGGCCCATGCGCCACAGTAAGCAATGTCATTGGCAAGAACACGAAGATATGTGTCATCTTCAGCTGACAATCCGCTCCAAACACATTGAAATCAATAAGTAAGGATACAACAGTGAATATTATTAACGCATTAAGAGAAAAGGAAATATATGATTGGTGAAGAAGATTACCTCGAATCAATTACGAAACAATCTCCATTTTTTGTGGATCACGCTTCTATGCTTCCATCCATGAAGCGTGACCATTGGATTGCGGAATCTCTTATTCCCGATACTTGGTATGTAACAAGAAGAGAACCGTGGACGTATGTAAGCTCTCCGAATGGAAAAATGCGAGTCAACGGATGGAAGATTCATTTAAGCGCAACAAAAGAGAACGCGGAAAAGATTCTTGAAAAAGTAATACAAATTTGCTGTAAATATAATACAACATTCAAATTTCAAAGTTCACATAGAGATTTTCTCAACTGCAACGGGAAGGCAGCAAATCGTTCAGGTAGTGGGAAATTCATCACCATATATCCATCAACAAATGATGAACTTGAAAAAATAGTCGGTGATTTATATCCCCTCATCAAAGATGAAAAAGGCCCTTATATTCTAAGTGACATTAGATACAAGCAAAGTCCAATCTTCTTTCGATACGGAGGATTCATTGACCTGCGTCGCGAGGATGAAAATAACAATTATATTTCTATGATCCCAGACCAATCTGGAATACTGGTCGCCGATAAGAGGCTTC
>NZ_JBDGBK010000205.1:0-1482 GCF_040910045.1 Enterococcus sp. RTP21361st1_A6_RTP21361_211029
CACCTGGACAGATAGGAGCCGCAACACCACACCTCACCCATCATCCGGCGCCGGCATCGGCCGGACGCCAGTCTTCCTTTCATCATCCGCCGCGGGTCCCGCCGTGGGCCCGCGCATCATCCATCATCACACGGAAATCCTTTTTTCACAACGAAAACCCATGGAGGAAGGTCGAACCATGCCTTTTTCCATCCATAACAAGATGCTGAGGACCATCGCGGTCGCCGCCACCACGGTCGCGCTGTGCGCCACGATGGCCGCCTGCGGCTCGTCGAAGGGTTCCGACTCCGCCGACAAGGCGCTGGAACTCCAGTTCGTGCCCACCAACAACGACGGCAGCATGCAGGCCAAGGCCAAGCCCTTCGCGGACTACCTGTCGAAGAAGCTCGGACGCAAGGTCGATGTGACCCTCGCCACCGACTACACGACCATCGTGGAGGCCATGTCCTCGCACAAGGTCGACATCGGCATCATGCCGCCCGCCGCCTACGTGCAGGCGCGCGACAAGCAGGCCGCCAAGGCCATCCTCACCTCCGAGCTGGGTGCCTACGACCGCACCACCGGCAAGCCGGTCGAGGGCAAGTTGTCCGGATCGTTCAAGGGCGAGGTGCTCGTGCGCGCCGACAGCGACCTGAAGAAGCTGACCGACCTCAAAGGCAGGAAGATCGCCACGCTGAGCCCCTCCTCCGCCAGCGGCTACATCTACCCGGTGGTCGAATTGAAGAAGGCCGGCGTCGACCCGACCACGCAGTCCACGCTCACCACGGTCAACGACATCCCCAGCGAGATCACCTCCGTGCTCGAGGGCCAGCAGGACGCCTGCTTCGTGTTCGAGGGCGCGCGCAACGTGTTCGCCTCCAAGTTCGCCGGCAAGGACCTGTTCAAGGAGCTGCGCGTCCTCTACCTGACCGAGGGCGACATCCCGAACGACGCCATCGCCGTCCAACCGTCGATGGACCAGGCCCTGCAGGACAAGATCAAGCAGGCGTTCCTCGACATGCCCAACGACGAGGAGGGCAAGACCGCCATGGCCATGTGGGGCCACAAGGGCTACACGCAGGCCGAGGAGAAGAACTACGACACCATCGAGGAATACATCAAGGAAGCGGCCAACTGACCGTTGACGGGGGCGGCCGCCCGTCCACGCGACGCCGGCGGCCGCCCCTTCGCCCGTTACAGGGAAAGGAAAACCCATGATCGAGATACGTGGCGTGACCAAGGAATACGGCAACGGCGCGCTGGGCCTCAACGACGTCAACCTGACCATCCGGGACGGCGAGTTCGTCGCCATCATCGGCCCCAGCGGCGCGGGCAAGAGCACGCTGCTGCGCTCCATCAACCGACTCAACGACATCACCGGCGGCGACATCATGATCGACGGCCAGTCGATTACCAAGGCCAGCCGCAGACAACTGAGGGCGATGCGCTGCTCGATCGGCATGATCTTCCAGCAATTCAACCTCGTGGGCAACAGCACCGTCC
>NZ_JBDGBK010000206.1:0-1418 GCF_040910045.1 Enterococcus sp. RTP21361st1_A6_RTP21361_211029
CGCATCATTTTTTTGTAGCCTGGCAAAAACAACCTTGCGGATTTATTCATCTAAAAGAGATTGAGTTATCGGATACACCGCAAATGGTCTCTCAACGTCGACTTGAGATCGAAGCGTTATCGGTTGAAAATGCGTACCAAAAGCAAGGGGTCGGTGAAGCCTTATTAACCCATGCCGCAGATTTTGCTCGAGAAAAGCAGTTTGCAACCCTCACTTTGAATTTCTGGGCCAAAAACCAAGTGGCTGATTTTTACCAACGAAATGGTTTTCAAGTTGAACGTTACAGAGCAAGCAAGATTTTATGAGCCGCTTTTCATCTTTCTATCAAAAAGTTGCTAGGAAAATCTTAAAATTTAAAAAAATAGCTTTCTTTCTTTTTTTCGTAAGGTATTCTTATAAGAAAGAAAAGCTTTTTTTATTTGGAGGAAACTGTCCTATGAGTCGAATGGACCGCAACAAAAACTTGCATGAACAATTAGCGAAAGAAGAGCAACGAGCTGCTCATAAAGAAACGATCTTTGCTCGTCGAGAAACAAAATCTGTGAGAAGACCTCAAAAGGAAGAAGAGTATTCAGCAGAAAACGATTTTGCACAACAAAGGGAGAACGACCAAACAAGTCAGAAGCGGTCTTCTGGCAATCATTCGTCAAAAAAAACAACCCTTCAGCGGCCGAATCTGTTAACTGGCAAAAAAAACAAGTCAAAATCCTTTGGTAAACAAAAGGATTTCGGCAACAATGGTCAGTCTGTTAACAAGAAGCCAGCGAAACAAGAGCAGAAAGTAAAATCAAAAGAAGCTAAACGTAAGAAACGGCCAATTTTGCGTTTCATCCTGTATGTGCTAGTGTTTGTACTTGCTTACTCGATCGTGGCTTTTGTGGCAGGGCAGCAGGTGGCCAAAAGCGATGCACAAGTCTCAGAGACGGAAACGTTTGATGGTGTAGCATCTGCGAACGGAGCAAAAAATATTTTGCTTTTAGGAAGCGACAGCCGTAAAGGCGAAACTGGTCGTGCAGACACGATCATGGTGCTGCAATTGGATGGCCCTTCAAAGAAACCAAAGCTGCTTTCTTTCATGCGGGATACGCTAGTCACGATTCCGGGATATGGAGAAAACAAGATCAATGCAGCTTATGCATTTGGCGGGGCAGAGTTAGTTCGGCAAACGTTAGCTGAAAATTTCGGAATCCAAACGAATTATTATGTCAAAGTAGACTTTCAATCTTTCGAAAAAGTGATTGACACTCTTTTTCCTAGTGGTGTACCGATCAACGCTGAGAAAGATATGAGTAAAAACCTTGAAGTCCCTATCAAGAAAGGGCAACAGAATATGAACGGTTTAGAATTATTGCAATATGCGCGGTTCCGTATGGATGAAGAAGGCGACTTTGGGCGTGTGCGTCGACAACAACAAGTGA
>NZ_JBDGBK010000207.1:0-1387 GCF_040910045.1 Enterococcus sp. RTP21361st1_A6_RTP21361_211029
TGATGTTAGGATGATTTCATGGACACGATTTGGTAGAATCTAACTACTAAGAAAAGGACGTGTCCGAAGATGGCAAAAGCCAAGAAAAAATTTGATGAAGACTTTAAGAAGATGATCCTAGATTTATATCAGTCCGGCCAATCCGCCGAGCAGCTGGCAGAGGAATATGGTGTAGTACCTCAGACAATCTATCGCTGGAAAAAGCTTTACACGAAGAATGAAGAAACTGGCATGACCGAGGCAGAAATCCTTACAATGAAAAAGGAAATGACCCGTATGAAGGAAGAAAATGCCATCTTAAAAAAGGCTTTAACCATATTCGCTCAAAAGTAAAAACAAGTGATGTCTTCGAATTTATTCAATCAAATGCCTATACTCATGACGTAAAGCAAATGTGTACAGTTTTAGAAACACCGAAATCCAGCTATTATGACTGGCTAAAAAAGAAGCCTTCTAAACGCCAATCAGAAAATGAACGACTCAACCGCTTGATTTCAGGAATTTATTTTGAAAACAAGGGTATCTATGGTGCACCAAAAATCCACAAGATCCTTGTTTCTCGTGGCGAAGCCTTATCTCTAAAACGAGTACAAAAGTTGATGCGAAAGTTAGGTTTACGTTCGATCACCCTGAAAAAGTATAAACCAGGCAAGCAAACAAAAGTTCAATCTGAAGGACGAAAAAACTTGTTAAATCAGGATTTCACAACGACATCGATCAATCAAAAATGGGTGACAGATATCACCTACATTCATACACTAAAGGACGGCTGGACTTACCTTTCCACCATTCAAGACCTCCACACAAAGAAAATCATTGGTTGGAAGTTTGGCAAGCAAATGACCAAAGAACTGGTTATCGAGACCATTGATCAGGCACTTTTAAACCACACTCCCTCAGAGAACTTGATCATCCACTCAGATCTGGGTTCTCAATACACCAGCGAAGCCTATGAGGCAAAGCTGAAAAATTTGAATATCTGGCATTCCTTTAGCCGCAAAGGTTGCCCCTATGATAATGCCGGTATCGAGTCGTTCCACGCATCGATCAAAAAGGAAGAAGTGTATCCGTCAAAAGTCTATGAAGATTATGAAGTCGCTCATGTCGCTTTGTTTAGGTACATTGAGGGATTTTACAATCGTAAACGAATCCACAGCAGTATTAATTATTTAACACCCAATCAAATGGAGGAGCTGACTATACAGGTTTAGGCCTTGCCAGCCACTCACATTTTTTTGGCGAGATTTCCATAGGGCTTTAACTTCATCGCTTTGATTAGCGGTCAAACGGTTTTGGTTTGACGGCTGGTCGAAACGATGAGACGATCGCCCGCCGGAATCTCGAAAAAACTCTCACAAATCGTGTCCGAGGTATTGACTCAAATCCA
>NZ_JBDGBK010000208.1:0-1326 GCF_040910045.1 Enterococcus sp. RTP21361st1_A6_RTP21361_211029
CTTTTGCACGGCCCGTCGTTGAGGACCCATCTGACGTCGGGCTTGTCGACGCCCATGCCGAACGCGCTGGTGGCGCAGATGACGCGCGGATGGCCGGCGAGGAACCCGTCCTGCACCCGTTTCTTGTCCGCGTCCCTCATTTCGGCGTGGAACGCCATGGCGTCGATGCCTTCGGAACGCAGTGTCTCGGCGAGCCGTTCGCAGCCTTTCCGGTTCTCCTTGTAGATTATGCCGCTGCCCTTGTGCCGTTTCGCCCAGGCGATCATGGCCTCGAGGCGTTCGCCGGGCCTGGCGCGGACCACCGTGAGGCGCAGGTTCGGCCGGTCCGCGTCGGTCGTGACCGTCACGGGGTCGGCCAGGTGCAGGAGTTCGCGGATCTCCCCGGCCTGCGTCCGGCTTGCGGTGGCGGTCAGCGCCATGGTCACGGGGCGCGGGGACAGGGAGTCGATGAATTCGCCGATGCGCATGTAGCTGGGTCGGAAGTCCGATCCCCAGTGCAGCACGCAGTGCGCCTCGTCGACGGCGAGCAGGCTGATGCGGATGCGGTGGCTGAAGTCGGCGAAGTCGGGCGCGTGCAGGCGTTCGGGTGCGACGGAGAGGATGCGCAGTTCGCCGGACAGGGCGCGCCCGTACACCTCGGCGCGTTCCTTCTCGTCCAGGCCGGAGTCGATGAGCGTGGCGGGTATGCCGCGTGATCGCAGGTGCCGCACCTGGTCGCGCATGAGCGCCCTCAATGGTGTGACGACGAGGGTGAACGTGCCGGGCCTGGCGGCGGGGAGCTGGTAGCACACGGACTTGCCGCCGCCGGTGGGCATCACGGCCATGACGTCGCGGCCCGAGATGACCGCCCCGACGGCCTCCTCCTGGCCCGGGCGGAACGAGTCGAACCCGAAATAGCGCTTCAGCGCGGCCAGCATGTAATCCCCGTTCCCGACCATTCCGCTTCCCTTCTTTTCACCCATAAGTTTGATACCCTCAAGTATAGCATATTCATCGCCTTATGCTGGGGTGTCATTCCCGGCTATCGCCATCCCCGCGCGCATTCCCGGGTGTATGGTGCGGAAGCGGGGTGGCATGGTGATCGGTCCGGACGGTTGTGGTTTCGACATGCGTTCGCCTTCGGAGATGGAGGCGGATGACGCGCGGCGTGAGGCGGATGAGGCGGCGCATGCGCCTCGTATGGCGGTCACGTCGCGTATCCGTCGGGTGGCGCAGCCGCCGGATGGGTATCTGCCGTTGTCCCTGTTCGACGAGGTTCGTCTGGCCGATCCGGTGCCGTTGTATGCGTTCGAGGACGTCCCGGCGGACGTGACGGGCCTCGCGGTG
>NZ_JBDGBK010000209.1:0-1346 GCF_040910045.1 Enterococcus sp. RTP21361st1_A6_RTP21361_211029
GTATGCGGGCATGCTGGTCGCCCTGGTCGTTGCCGGTGCTCCGCTGGTGCGGTGGGTTCAGGAAGGCTTGGATTCCGGGAATCTGTTTATCGTTGGGGACCCGAATCTGCTGCCTGTGGCATCGGATGCCACTGTGCTCGCCCGTGGTTTCGCTGTCGCCGCAATCGCCATGGTGGCGATGCTTGGGATGATGGCTGTGGTGTTCAGAAACATCCATCTGATCTTCAGTACCAGCGAAACCGAATCTCCCTTCACCAAGGCCAACGTGCAACGCGTCCGCCGCATCGGCGAACTATCCATCATCGCCCCCATCATCAACGCCATTTTCATGGTTGTCGTCGATCTCGTGGTGGGGAGCCGCAAGGTGGAATTCTTCGTGAATATGCAGCCGATCGCCTTCGGTCTCGTCGTGCTGTGCCTGGCGCAATTCTTCGCATACGGCGCCGAGCTTGAGCATGACGTCGACGGCCTGCTCTGATGATTGCGCGATTCAGGGAAGGTTGATATGGGCAAAATTGTTCTGGAACTGGATGTGATGATGGCGAAGCGGCACATCTCACTGGGCGATCTCGCCGAGCAGGTCGGTATCACTAACGTCAATTTATCCAAGATCAAAAACAACAAGGTCAACGCGATTCGGTTTACCACGTTGACCAATATCTGCCAGGCCTTGGAATGCGAGCCGGGCGACATTCTCAAATACGATCCCGACGCAGGGGAGTAGGCGAGATGTAGCTCGTGGGTTGCGCCGCTGGGGGCGATTCCGTCCAATTCCTCACGCTTGGCATTGCCGATGTGTTTTGCTGATCGTCGTGATGCCGCGTCCGAGTAACGGGACGAGCTGTTGCCTTGTCGTCCACACCGCGTCGCTACGGAATGTGATGGGATGCGAGGGTGCTCGTGTCGGAACTCGGCAGCCGTGCCCTATTCAGTCGCGTTGACGGTTCTGAAGAGTTGCGGCTCGTATCGTTGAAGGTCGTCGAGTAGGTAGCGCGCGTCGAGTTGTTCGATGCCGTAGGAGCCGTCGGCCACCTGTTGGCTGAGTTGGCTGGAATAATAGAGTTTCATCGCATCGGCGGCTGTCATGTCGTATTGGTCGGCTATCAGCGCGATGAGATCGGATTCGAGATGCTCCTTGCGTAGCGTTTCGAGCTTCGTCAGGGTTTGTGGCGTGATCGTCATTGTTTCACCTCGTAGGTCTCGACGTATCGCAGGGCTGCGATCGACCGGGGTGTGAGGAAGCGGTACTGGTCGTTTCGTTCGTAGAAGGCAAGGGCCTGCAGGGTGCGTTCCATGTCCCATAGCTCACGCATGTACATGTCTATGGCCGCGTAGACCTTGGGGGC
>NZ_JBDGBK010000210.1:0-1346 GCF_040910045.1 Enterococcus sp. RTP21361st1_A6_RTP21361_211029
ATCGACTATGTGAAGGGCGATGCGGGCGCCGCCAGGAAGTGGGCGCACATCGACGGCTTCCAGGCCACCGGTTTCGGGTGGAAGTCCAACCAGACGGACACGGCCGTCGACGGGCGAGCCCCCATCGCGGAAATCCAGCGGTCGAGGGACGGCTCCAACTATTACGGGGAGATCACCGCGAGCCAGGCCAACACGTACCTGTACCAGGACATCGACACGCGGCATGACTTCAGCACCGTGTACACGGTCAAGCTGAAGCACGCGAGCCGTACCCTTGCCATGGGCGTGGACAGCCTGCAGGTGCTGGTCGGCAAGCCCGGACACGAGCGGCCGGTCGAACTGACCCGCGTCGCCAGCGACGGCAAGGACCAGGTCGGCGAGAAGTCGAACGTCGTGGCCAGCGCGGTCTCGGGATGGGACGGCAAGTGGGACACCTACACGGGCAGCGTGATCATCCCCGCCGACCAGCCGGTCACCCGCTTCACGTTCAAGTCCATCACCGGCATCGACGACGTGCGGTTCGCCTACGCGTACCCGCTCTCCTATGACGCGAACGGCGGAACCAAGCAACAGGCCAGCCGGATCAGCTCGAAGACCTTCGGCAAGGCGTCCGAAACGGACGGCAAGGCGAAGACCATGCAGGACGCCTCAGGCCTGCCGGCCAACGCGGTACCGGCCGCCGACGCGGGCCAGGAGAAGCTGACGAACGGGGACTTCGAGTATCCGGGCGCCAGGAGCCTGCACATGGATCATTCGATAAACTGGTCCGCCGTGGAGCGCAAAAGCGGCGAACGGTTCGATCCCAATGCCTGCAAGTGGGTGAAGCTCGATGGTTTCGACGCCAACCGTTTCGGCTGGGATTCGTCCGAGACGGACGGCCCGAGCGTTGGCGCGCCGAACCAGCGCCGCGCCAACGAGGTCGAGCTCCAGCTCGACAGGAACGGCAACATATATGCGGAGCTCGCCGCCAACCAGGCGGGAACCTCCATCAGACAAACGATCAGAACCGTCAAGGACGTGGCCTACACGGTCTCGCTCAAGCACGCCAGCCTGACCGACGATTACGTGGATCGCATGCGCGTGGTGATGATCGCCGCGGACGGCACACGCACCGTCGTTCCCATGACCCGCACCGTTTCCAACGGGCATGGAGACAAGGTCGGCGAGAAATCCGAAGTGATCGCCACGAAGGTGACGAACACCGACGCGCGCGACCACGCGAAGCAGTGGGAGACGTACACGGGCACGTATATAGCCACCGGCGGTTCGACCACGTTCACGTTCGAAAGCGTGGATAGCCGCCAGGCGAACCTGGGCAACCTGCTGGATGATGTGAGCTTCAAGAC
>NZ_JBDGBK010000211.1:0-1330 GCF_040910045.1 Enterococcus sp. RTP21361st1_A6_RTP21361_211029
TACTTGCACAGGTGCACGCTTATGAGGCTCGCGTAGTTGTTGATGGACTTGGGTTTCAGGTCGCGTCGTTTCAGCTCGAACCATCGTTCCGCGTACTCGCCGAGCCGGGTGGCGCGGTCTACGCCCATGCCCCATTCGGTTTTCTCCTTGAGGGCTTCGGCTATTTTCCTGTCGCATTCCTTGTAGGTCTTGGCGGACACCCATCGGCCGTCCACCTTGGCCTGCCAGTTCACGTATGTCTTTACCGTGCCGTCCTTGAGTGTTTTCCGCTGCTCGTGGCGGATGGGGTAGACCGCTCCGGTTTTCCTTATCCTAGGCATTCAACATCCTTCATTCTCCAACATTCTCCAACAAATCTTCGGGTTGGGCTGCGGAACGGTTTCGGCGTGGCGGAATCGACGGTGATTCGCTCGAAAAATCAAAAATCGGTTTTTGTATAAATATTCATGTAAGCCTTTTAGTATCTATCCATGTATGTTCACATGTCGGTGTGAGCAATAATCAGCGTTGACTGTGACTCACTATTCCCATTATGGTGTGACTATCTGTTATCATGTGAGTGTGAATAAAAAACCCTATGGAGGTGAAGACTCCACAGGGTTGAAAAACGAAACCCTAGCAAGAGTTCCACTCCCAAGTTTAGTCGAGGGCGTGGAGGAAAGATGACGGAACAGATGGGCTACCGCAATGTAGATCGCGTATATGCTCTCGCAAGCCAAGGCAAATTCTCCAAGACTGATGAAAACGGCAAGCAGACGCTAGACCTACTGGCTTTGTCGATGATGACCTACATGGCCTCGAAGGTAATCGACAAAGAGGATGTGAACGCCGTCGTATATCAAAACCGTGCCTACTGGTGTTATTGGGAGGGTTGGGACAAGATGATAGAGGGTATGGGCATGGTCATCGCCTCCAAGGAACATGATTTAGACACTGCCGCAGAAACAACAATGGCCCGCACACGGACAGCGCGAAACCGACTGAGCCGTGGTGCAAAGTTTTTACAAGAGCAGGGCTGTATAAAGCAGCTAAAGGCTCCGATTCCTCTAGCGGGGAAGAATGCCATCTGGCTTCTGTTGCTTGGTAATGAGAGGGAGAACCGCGAAGCTGAGCGAATCGCCCGATTGTATTTCAATCTTCCGCCCATGAAAGCGTAAATACGCGAAAACCGCCCCTCCGTCCAGCGTTACTGCTGGGGGAGGGGCGGTGGTATTTATTCGCTGCGACTACTTGCCGGCCATGCGTACCGGGTTGTATGCGACTCCGAATCCTGCGGCGATCAAACGCTCGATATTGACCTTATCGAAGACACAGCTCCAGTGCCATTATC
>NZ_JBDGBK010000212.1:0-1295 GCF_040910045.1 Enterococcus sp. RTP21361st1_A6_RTP21361_211029
GAGGAGCATGGAGAACTGCATTGGGTCGAAGCTCCGTGTTTCGCCGCGCTTGGTGGTGATGCGTCCCTGCGTCGCAAGAGTCTGCACGAGCTTGATGTTCCGGTATCCCATCTCTTCCTGCATCTTTCCCTCCACGCCTTGCCGTAGAATCGTCGCATGGAGAATCGTGTCTGGTTTTCCTTTTGCCCTCGGAGCTCTGACCAGCTTCGGGGGCTTTCCTTGATTCGAACTATAAAACACTACGAGCGGACACCGTCAAAGGTTCAGTCCTGGGAAAACTGGATATCGGAGGATTCTGTGCATAAAACATTCCATATGCAAATGCCTGATATGCTGTCAAACCTGATGAGGCCTCCATCGCGGGGAAAGTCTTGCCGTCTTTAGTTAAAAACTCAAATGCATATGCGTTGACCCGACTTTCCAATGATTCCTTTATGTAGTCCAAGCTCCCCTCAGCATGCATTTTAGCTATAACCGAAACGCCTCTTCTGCATAAAAAAGTTGGTGTATCGAGGGAGACTTAGATTTAACTACCGCGTCACAACCTCCCCAAATTGCCGTCTCGTCCACGATCTCCGCCCCGACCTTTGCATAAGATTCGTTTGGGAAACTGACCAGTGCGCCAGCATCACGCTCGGCACATACCTTTATATCTTTCTGCCGCGCTAATGGCGCGGCTTCCTGAGGACGCAGTGCTATACGGCATTCTCTTTTCAGAGTCCTCACCTGCTATTCCTACAGTTAACGTCATTCTTTCCAGACCTTTGTATCCATCAGATATTGTTTCAACCCCTCGTATCTCTCAACATAGGTATACGACTGCGGAGGTGTGAAATCAGGTGCGAGCGCAGAGAGCAATTCAGAATCAATCGGAGGAAAAAGAGGTACATATTTTTCTACAGGTATTGCGCAAACTTCATGACACCCGTTAAAATATCGGAATAAGGATTCCGGGTTAGGTATCGCTCCTAAAGAACTAGCATGCTGGATTACGTAATCTGGGTTTCCGAAAATTGGGACCCCGCAGAAACCTATTGCACATATTGCGCGAACTTCTCCTCCAACATAGATAACTATCCTTTTAGGCTTCTTCTTAGAAAACTTACGACGAAACTCAAATTTCTTAACCCCGGAAAGAAAATCATTGTGCCATCTTTCTTTTAAAGTAATAATCACGTCGTTGTCTCTTGCGGATAGGTCTAACACGTTATTATCTAGGTTATCTTCAAAGAAAAGTGGTTGGATCCAGTTTGTCATATTTCAAATCCCTTATCGATTAGCATACTAATCATTTC
>NZ_JBDGBK010000213.1:0-1279 GCF_040910045.1 Enterococcus sp. RTP21361st1_A6_RTP21361_211029
CCTGAACGCAACGAGGCCGAAGTCCATCCGTCCGGCCCGCTCATGCTACCGCCATTGAACGCCACATAACTGCCCGATCCCATACGGGTTTCGATTAGTTCCGCCTTCTTCAATTGTTCCAAGGCCCTGCGCACAGTGCCGCGGGAGACCTGGTACTCCTCGGCCAGGCGCGTTTCGGACATGATTCTGTTCCCTGGCTTGAGTGTGCCATTCCTAATCTGCGAGGCGAGCTCGTGCCGCAGATGTTCCGTCCGGGTGTAAGCAGTCATCTTCGACCTCCAGAACAATGCTGATACAATCGGCATTGACATTGAACAACTGTATACAGGATAACACAGGTTTGTACAAGTTACGTCATCCTCGTTGTCTGTTTAGAACTGCAACGCCTCTATTGGTCCTGTAATTCCAGCAATTCGTCGACGAACGCCTCATTGGGTGTCAGGTAGTCCGGCACGCGCATGGGACGGCTGTCGGTCTCGTCAACAATCTCCCTGATTTTCTTCGCCACGTCCATCCTGATCTCGCAGCGTCTGGACAGGTACCGGCGGATCATGCCGTTACGGTTCTCGTCACCTCCCCGCCGACGGCTGGAGCACGGATCAGAAGTACATGGCCATGGTCGGCTCATCGCGCGATCGGGCGCGCGGGCGAACACGGTGCCATCGTCGTGCGTGACGCCGACGCACGCGACGTCCGGCGACGGACCGAACATCGTCATCCGCGACCTTCTTCTTCGCCTCACTTGTAATCTATCTGCACCCGACATACGCCGCGATGAGCCGTGCCTACCTCACCGATTAGTCATTATGATACGGATCAGTGCGAATATCGAATATGTGGCAACACCTCCGCCGATGGGAAAACGGGCAGACGCGCCTGCAAAGCACAGCCTGCTCGTTGTGTACGGAATGCTCCTACCCTCGAGCCAATCGAATGCTAATTGCGTTCATGGAATGACGCCTTACGACCGATGGCGACGGCAGCAGTGGACAGTAACGCCATCACCGATAGCACACCTACCACCGAAACACCGGTATTCGGTAGGTTGCCCGATGTATCGGCATTGACGTGCCGCTGATTGGGTTTGCCCTGCTACGATTCCGAAGAGCAGCCGGGTTTGCCGATGCTACCATTTCCATTACCGACGTTAGTCTTGCCAATGCATCCGGCAATTACCGGGCTTTAATCTTGACGCTGGGCTTCTGCGGCCTCTGATGGGGCGAGGCGGCTGCATTGCGCGTCAAGCATGTGGATGTCCAGAACAACCGACTTAAGGTGC
>NZ_JBDGBK010000214.1:0-1273 GCF_040910045.1 Enterococcus sp. RTP21361st1_A6_RTP21361_211029
AGCCCATGGCCCTGACCATCGAACAGCTCGACGAGTTCATGAGCCGCGACTTCACGGACGTGGAGACGAAACCCTTCACCCACAACGAATAACCGAATAGAGAGGCACGGTCATGGCATACCAGCTGGCTCAGGCGTACGTGCAGATCGTGCCCAGCATGAAGGGCGTGGGCAAGGCCATCGAAAGCGCGTTCGACGGGCCATCCAAATCGGTCGGCCAGAAAGCCGGCGACACCGCCGGCGGCGGCTTCTCCAGGGGATTCTCCGCGAAGCTCGGCGTGATCAGCGGCATCATGGGCAGCATGGGCCGGGTCGGCTCGGCGATTCTCGGCGGCATGAATGCCGCCATCGCCAACGTGAAGCGCATGCTCGGCATCCACTCCCCCTCACGCCTGTTCCGCGACCAGATCGGCATGATGATGGGCCTTGGCCTCGCCAACGGCATCGACGCTTCCGCACGCTATGTGAACGCCTCCATGGGCAGCATGATCGGCGGGCTCATGCCCGACATCAACGACCTGCTGCCCGCCAACCGCACGTACGACGCGGCCACGATGAACCGGCGCATGGTGTACACGCCGTCCACGGACGCCATGCAACCGCAAGCGGGCGCGTCGAACGTGAACATCACCAACTACTATCCGCAGGCCGACCCGTGGCCACTCGCCACGAACGACAGTCTCGACAAGCTGACGGTCGGAATCTAAAGGGGGTTGCTTATGGCCGGTGTCGATTACGCGCTCAACGGCGTGGCCCTCGACTCCCAGTATTGCCGGGTCACGTTGGGCAGCACCCTGTTCGCTGGGGTCTCCGTGTCCCGCAGCAAGGTCAGCGCCCCGTTCCGGCATGGCACGATACCATCCGGTTTCGCCCCATCGTTCGAGGAACGCAGCGTGACGCTCAAGGTCACCGCGTTCCGTGCGGGAGCATTGGGCCGCGCTGATGCCGCGGGTTTGGATTCGAGCCGCCTGGCGCGCCTGTGCACGGCACCAAGCCTGACATTGGGCCGTCGGGTCAACGGGCGGAGACAGCAGGCCGTCGTGGAGCTCGCCAGTCTGGAGGCCTACGACGGAGGCACCGTGCTGGACAGGCTCACCCCGTTCACGGCGGTGTTCGCCATGCCCCAGGTGTGGTGGCGCGATCCGGTCGCGTATGACCGTCAGGTGGCGGCGAACACAACGGACTGGCTGTGGCCGTCAGCCATGCAATGGCGGCAGGAATACTGGACGCGCTGGAGTGGCGCGGCGAACGATTCGACCAGTCTCATGGCGGAT
>NZ_JBDGBK010000215.1:0-1270 GCF_040910045.1 Enterococcus sp. RTP21361st1_A6_RTP21361_211029
TTTTTTTTGAGAGTATAGACGGCAAAGAAGTGATTTTATTTCTAGAAAAATTGTGAGACTGGAGAAAGAAAAAATGGAAAAATTTCCTTACGAATATTTTCAAAACTTAGAAAAATTAGAGCAAGCAATTCAAGTAATCAAGTTCGATTTAACAGACGAAAAATTGTTGGAATATAAAAATATGACACCCGAAAGAAAACGATCGTTGGAAAAATTAATGCAACTAGTGAACGAAGACGGCGGAATTTCAGACGCAGCTTTTGACGCATGGAGCGAATTTCATGGAGAATATAATTAAGTGGGTTTAAATGGCTCTAAAATCGCTTCTAAGAGTTTTTTAGCTTGTACCAATGAAATACACCAAAAACTAAATAAAACGTCTTAAATCGAAAAATACGAGCTCTCAGAGCGATTTTATTTGTAAATGTTGCATATAAGAAATAATTACGGATTTTAGACTTTTGTAGGATATTTTTGAAATAAATATTTATTTCTGTTATAATTTGATTGCAAATAAGTGAACACGAAACACACGAAAGCCCCAGAGAGGTCGGATTCTCTGGGGCTTTTTTTGTGGGCTGAGTCGCCTTAATTAAGTTTTACTTCTTGTTTCGGTTATTCAACCAGTAACTGAACAAAGCGCTTAAAAGCCCAACAAGAAGGGAGCAAATAAAGTTAGTGAACACGAAACACACCTCCTTCCAGTCGCAAGACTGTCGGATAGGCGACAATCAATTATACAATAAAAAAGCAAAAATAAGCCTAAGTTTTTTATTGCCTTGGGGTTGTTAGGGCTTGCCCTGACCGCCTGTAAGGCGCTTTAGAACGAAGGACATAGTTTTTATCGAATCTTGTCTTAGAACGGCTTAGACGAGCTCTCAGGACGCCACAAAGGAGTCCCTAATGAATTATTTTTGGCGAAGGAGCCTAAAGGCGACTGCTGCAAGTAAAATGTGAGAGCGTAGCGATCACTCCTTCTTACAGCGACCATAGGGAGCTAGATTGGCAGTTTAATATCATGCGCGAACCTGTTTATTTTAAAAAGTGGGTGATTTTTTGGCGGGAAATTTTGCTCGCGCGCGCGCGCGTTTATTTTATTTATTTTTTAAAGAGTTTTTAGAACCCTTTTTAGGGGGCAGTTGAGCCTTACTCTCCCAACGGATACAGAAGGGTACTAACAACTTTTTATCTGAGTACTAACAACTTTTTATCTGAGTACTAACAACTTTTTATCTGAGTACTAACAACTTTTTATCTGAGTACTAACAAC
>NZ_JBDGBK010000216.1:0-1268 GCF_040910045.1 Enterococcus sp. RTP21361st1_A6_RTP21361_211029
GGAAGAAGATAGCTGATAAGACAGCACAAGAGCATGCAAATGCATGAGAGAGGATTCGCTGATGGCAAAGGATGGCGCTGCGACGAAGCCAGTGTCGTTATGGAGGGGCACGGATTACGGCCAATGGTTAGTGGCGGGCACATGCACATCGCTGTCAAACAGCATCCAGGACTTCAGCCTGCCGATCATCGCGCTGTCGATCACTGAATCGCCGGCTCTGGCCACACTTATTGATTCTGCCATCGGGTTCGTTCGTGGCGCGCTGGAGCTACCGGGCGGTCTGCTCCAGGACAGCGTGGATCGGCGTAGGCTCATGACAATCTTCGGCGCCACGGGGTTCGTTATCTTCCTGACCGCTGCTGCATGTGCGCACGTGGGCGTACTGGGATACGCGGCGCTGGTCGTTGTCGCTGTGCTGTTGGGCATCCGCGGAGGCCTGCTTGGGGGCACCTCCAACACGATGCTCAGGGGTATTGTCCCCGACGAGTTGCTACCCAAGGCGATGAGTCTCAATTCCGGGCGTGACGCGGCGACCGACTTGGCCGGCGCTCCCATCGGCGGCGCTCATGAGCTCGGCGGTGTCGGTCGGGGTGCTGGTCGGATCTCTGATTGCCTCCCTCGTCGTGCAGCGTGTACCAGGCGGCATCGTGGTGGTGGCCTTCTACCTGCTCATGGCCGTGGGATCGCTGGGCGCGGCGTTTGCCAGTCAAACTGTTGTGCGTATGGCGTTTCTGTTCGCGTCCTTACTTGTCTTCCCGGCAGGCAACGCTGTGGTCGGCGGCTTCCAGACGCTGCTGGTTAACAAGGAGAATCTGGGGAAGGTCGCTGCCGGCATGGGCGTCATTGGTATGGCCGTCGGCCCTGTGGTCAGCGCACTGGCCGGACTCGGTAGTGAACGGCTCGGTTACACGGCGACTTCGTTCATTCTCACTGCTTCGATTGCAGTGCTGGCGTTGCCGGCATTAACGTTAAAGGGATTGATTACGCTGCCCAGACCTGACCAGTGGCAACAGCACATCAAACGTTGTGGCTTGACCACGTTTTGAATTCACGCTTCGTATTCTCGCTCATCGGCGTATGAAATCAAACGAGGTGACGACATCTCCTAAACCTGGAGGATTCGGGAGGTGGCTATCTATGGATATTTCAGGACGTAGCATGGCAGGACTGCAGATTTGTATCCAAGGCGAGTACTGCATCGCAGGGTCAAAGACAGTGTGACATCGAGCCTGAACTTGACCGGTTTGACAGTAATGATTGAGCTCAGC
>NZ_JBDGBK010000217.1:0-1258 GCF_040910045.1 Enterococcus sp. RTP21361st1_A6_RTP21361_211029
GAAGAAGTATTTCTCGTTAAGTTTTTCTGGAAGGCCGCCCCTTTTACCACTTTTCCCAATAAAAGAAAGTACGAACCAAATGCCAGAACTAAGAAAAATGTTTGCCAAGAAAAAAGTACAAAACCGTCAGCAGCAAATTGACTATAGAACCATGTCGCTACTGCGCCGATCCCAATCGTTATGAATGAGCTGACAAGAATAAAATTCATTGTTTGACGACCTTGCGCCTTTCGATCAAAAAAATGATAAGCGCCAAAATGTTGCGGCGGTGTATCATAATACGTACAAATGATTCGATCTGCTTGAGCAATATCTCCGATGTAAACATTTCTCGAAGCTGCTTTATGTTTCAAATCATATTCGATTACGCGAATATCTTTTCTTATTTGTGAGATATCTGTCACTAAAGCATTTAGGAATCTTTTTTTGCTGCGGTCACTTAAGCGAGAACGATAAATATAGCGGTAACGAAACAGCCAATCATTGAAACGGTCTTTCTGCATCTTTTTCATCTCCCATTCTTCGAAGGATCCAGCACGTTTTCAACAGCCTTTGAGCTAGCAACCATCAAATGACCGTTGCTTTTTTGTTATTGATGGAACTAGCTCAGTTGCTGTATTTGGCAGTTATAATCCGAATTGTTTCAAGACCTCTTTTAAAGAGGATTTAGGAGCAGAAGGTGTTGCTTGGAAATAGATGTTTTCGACTCCATAGTGTTCATTCATTTCCTTTAATCTTGCGGCATCTGCTTTATTCAAGTAGACGGATTTTGTGACTAACAGATCTTTTTCTGGATCTTTCTGTGCGATCCCGCCAATGTTCAACTCTTTCATTGGCACACCATGGGTGACCAGATCATAAATCACACTGATGGTTTTTGCGATCAGGATGCAGTTGTACTCTTTAAACGCATATTCATCCCAATAAAATTTTGCTTTTTCTGGTGTCACGACAATCGTTTTTTGTCCTGTGCGACTGCCGGCATTTTTGTATAGATCTCGCATGAATTTATCCTTAGCAACCACTTCATCAACGACGAAGATAGAGTTGACCCCGCTTTTTTGAGACAACGTCATCATGACTTGCCCATGAATCAACCGTTCATCCACACGTGCTAAATTTACTACACCCATTGTTTTCCACTTCCTTTTCTATAAAATCCCTACGCCGGCTAGAATGATCAAGATCAAAGTCAGCCAGAGCAGTGCTTGCGTAACTTTTAAGCCTTTTTTCGTATAGAACCAATAAACACCCATTA
>NZ_JBDGBK010000218.1:0-1256 GCF_040910045.1 Enterococcus sp. RTP21361st1_A6_RTP21361_211029
GGGGTATATCGTGCAACCAATAAAAAGAATGAGATTGCCCTTTTAAAGGAAGCGAGACCATATGCCGGTCTAGACGCACGCCAACGCGATGCTGTTGAGAGACTATCCATCGAATGGAGAATGCTCAATCTTCTTAAAGATACCGGCATTGCACCAAAACCATATCGAAAGTTTAACGCCTGGGAACATAGCTACATTGAAATGGAATGGCTTGATGAAATCACACTGAACCATTGGGTATCGGAAAACTATCCTTATCAATGTGAAAATGGCCATACTAATCAGTTGATGCAATATAGAAGCGATATCAATACAATCGCAACATCGATTATCGATGCCGTAAAAGAAATTCACCGAACTGGATATGTTCATGGAGATATTCATTTAGGAAACATAATGATTAATCCTAAAACAATGTCTATACACTTTATAGATTTTGAAGATGGGCGTACATTGGACTCCACGGAAATATCAGCGCATAACGCTATGGGATTTCATCCCCCATTGTGCTGCTCCGCCCAAGAAGCAGATTGGTTTGCCGTTTCAAGGGTACTTGCATGCCTATGCTATGCAAATACCTCAATTTGCATGCTTAGTCCAGATCATTGGCCCAGAGTCAAGAATAATATTTCGGAAAAATTTGGCATCGAATATATAAATCTGTTAAAGGATGTTGAATCACGTTGCCCATGTGCATCTGGAGTTTCGGATGTTCCATTAACTCCAGATGCACATATTACACAGTTTACGCCACGTTTTTCCTTGAATCCGTTATCACATTCCGATTCCCTATCATTAGTAAAAACCGATATTATTAATGGCATTTTCCACACACGTCATAGATTGCCGGGAAAACTATACCCCGGTGATGTAACGCGAGGCTCTATTTGGGGAGCAAGCAACGTAAACTCCGGTGCGATGGGAATCCTAATGAGCTTGCATAGAGCCAGCTCAATTATCAAATCAGATGATGTCCAATGGGTGAAAGACATGATTCATGGTTTCACGCAAAACAATCAATCGGACTTTGGATTATATACGGGGCTATCCGGCATAGGATTAGTCGCCCTTGAATTAGGGGAATCAAAAACCGCTCACGAACTATTATTTAGCACATGTGAACATTGGAAAGAGGCACGAAATCTTGATCTTAATAGCGGACTAGCCGGTCAAGGATTAGCCTTGATATCATATGGAATGGCTACGGATGATAAGAAGTATTTCCATGAGGCCATTGCACTTGGACATCGCATATC
>NZ_JBDGBK010000219.1:0-1254 GCF_040910045.1 Enterococcus sp. RTP21361st1_A6_RTP21361_211029
TTCCTGCTTGGTCGGCGCGGTAGAAGCTGCCTTTGGCACATTCTTCGCCACCGGAAGAGAGACGGCACCGCCGATAGTGACCGGCTTGCCCTTGGCGTCAAGCGCCACAAGCTCCGCCACGTCCTGCGTCTTGTCGACGTTCGCCTCTTTCGTAGTGGCGAAGCGCACGTACTTCTGCGTCATGATCAGGCCGCCTTACCGAGAGTGACCTTCACGAAGGCCTTCGGATACTTGACCTGCAGGCCCAGACGCTCGGAGACGCGGCACTTCTGCTTGAAGTGCAGGAAATCGTCAGTGTCGGAGTCGGTCATCTTCACGACCAGACCACCCTTGCGCAGCACCTTGGCGCTTTTGAAGGCACCGACCAGCGCGGTGCCTTCGGTGATGGCGGCGGTGGCCACGGTCGGGATGTTCCACAGCTTGGCCCCATCGGTCAGGTTGAGGTAGTTGCCGTTCGCATCCTTGGCGATGGTCAGCTTCCAGAAGTCAAGCGGATTCATCACGTAGGCGTCGGCTTGGAAGTTGGTGGTGGTGGTGATCTGCAGGGCGGCCTTGGACAGGCGGTCGGCGTCGGACAGTTCATCCTTATTCATCGTCTGAATTTCACGGTTGAACAGGCCGGTCAGATTGTTTTCACTGCCATTGCCGGACAGCAGCTGCGTCTCCTCCTGCAGCTTCAGGTCATACTGCGCTGCGTCGTTGATTTCGCCGATGACCCAGGACAGATCATCCATCATGTCCTCGCTGATGCCGAAGAAGCTGGCCACCTTGCCGATCTTGTCCTGCTTCCAAGTCGGGTCCTTCCAATGGACCTGCGGGGCGGCGCCGGTCTCCTCGACCATCTTGGCGTTGCCTTCCAGCTCATCGAAAACCGGGTACTGCAGGACGGTGCCGGTGATGGCGCCGGTAGAGAACAGGTCGGCCACGACCAGCGGACGCTGATACGGGCGAGCAGGCTCGGTATCGGTCTGGGTGCACTCGACCTCGTAGCCATGAGCGATGGCGGACTTCACGTCAAGGCCCGCCGTCTGCATGGACTGGACGTAATATTCGCCGACGCTCTTGGCATGGATGGCATCGGAGCCACCGACATGCCGCACACCAGACTTGGCGTTGAGCTGGCCGATCTGCGTGAGCAGATCATCGGCCTGCTTCATACCGTCCATCTGACGGTCGATGCCCTCGACCTCAGCCAGCGCGGTCTTCACGAATGCGATGGTGTCGCCATCCGCCTTGCCAGCGGCCAGCAGACCC
>NZ_JBDGBK010000220.1:0-1203 GCF_040910045.1 Enterococcus sp. RTP21361st1_A6_RTP21361_211029
GAAGAGACCTCGTCGCTGACGTGGCCACGCGTCGTCATAGCGTCACAATCGTCTCCTCCTTCAAGCGGTCCCATGCCCGTGGATGCGGAGGTTCACAACAGTCCACACATGTATGCGGGGACACAGGTGATGGGACCGTCCTTGCGAAGGTCCTTGGTATAGATGAGATATTGTCTGCCGATTCTGGAATGGAACTTACCGGCGAACGCGTCCAGTGATGCGTGGGTTTTATATCCGGATGATTTGACTTCGATGGGACTGATTTTCTTGCCGTCCGGAATGATGAAGTCGATCTCGTAGTTACGGGTTGACCTCTCCTTCGGCCATGTGTGGTAGAAGAGATTTTTCCCGTGTGCCACGAGTTCCTGTGCGACGGCGTTCTCGTACAGCATGCCGAGGTTCGCAGGCAGTTTGTCGGACAGGAGTTTGTCATACACGATGTTGTCTGTGAATTCGGCGTCCTTGAACGCGAGCGTGACGAACAGGCCGGTGTCCGCCATGTACAGTTTAAATTTCTCCAGGTCCACGCTCGATGAAAGACCGACGTTCGGATCGTCCGCCTGACGGGCCACGAGCACGGTCTTAGAATCGGCGAGTTCCGCGATTTCCTCAAGAATGTCCCTCGCCTGACGGCCGGCGAGCACGCTCGACACCTGGTATCGCGACGCTTTTTTCGCAAGCTGGGATGGTATGGCGTCGAACAGCATGGACAATGCGCCGGACGGGCTGATCTTGTGGAAGTCCTCCTCGTACAGGGAAATGATCGCGCGCTTCACTTTGTCCACCTCTTGCAGGTTGTTCGTGCGCAGAAGCGCATCGACGGCTTGAGGCATGCCACCCACGAGCATGTAGAGACGGAAGTCACGCATGAGTTTGCGGTTGGTTCCGTCACCCAGTGCCATGCCGGTTGCGAAAGCCTCGCGCAGCAAGGGAACTGTAGCCACATCGCCCTTCGCCCATAGGAACTCCTCGTAGTCCATCGGGTGCATCTGCACCCGTTCTTCCTCGCTGGGGATGAGTATGCCTCTGGTGTTCTTGCGTATGGAAATGAGGGATCCTGTTTCCACATAGTCGTACCGGCCGTCAGCGACCAGGCTTTTGATGGCCTGCCGCGCCTTGGGGCATAATTGGACTTCATCGAACACAATCAGGGATTGTCTTTCGTGCAGTCTTGCGGAATACTGCAATTGGAGCCGTAGGAAC
>NZ_JBDGBK010000221.1:0-1199 GCF_040910045.1 Enterococcus sp. RTP21361st1_A6_RTP21361_211029
CCTGAATAATTCATACCGATAAAAAAATGATCTGTTGCTCTAAATTTTACCGGAATTTATATTTTTTATTCCGTCTCAGAACCCAACAGATTAAAAAATCCGAACTGTTTAGGTAAACAGCTGCGGTTCAGCCAAATTTGGGCGCACTCGTCCCTTGAAGTACAATATAATTTTTAAAATTGGGATTTATTTACCAGCAGAGCTGCTGGATATTTCCGAGGACTTGATAAAATAAGCCCTGATGTAAATGATAAGAACTGAGTTTCAGCAGCAGTCTACGTCCTGTTCGAACGAGTTTACCTGCGACCTTGAATAGTTTTAATCGGATTGTGTCCACCTGCATGCTGGCCGATCCCTGTGTGAAACAAAGCGTACGCATAAAGTTAACGATGTTGTAAGCCAACAGGCTTACCATCATGCGAGCGTGATTTTCTAAAAAGGAAGGGCTATCGGTCTTATCGAAATAAAAGCCATTCTTCGCTTCTTTAATGAAGTTTTCCATGGTGCCGCGTTTACAGTAAGTCCGAAAGACTGTTTCCGCAGAGACATTATTGGAGTAATTGGTGACGATGTATTCATGTCGGAATAGAAGTTCATCAGCTTCCCGTGTTGATTTAATGCAGACTCGGCGTTCTTTGGACCAACTTTTTGCTTGATAGGATGTTGAAGAATAAACAACTTCTTTTTTATCCCAAGGGTGGTTATCGTCAATCTGAATAAAGCTTTCCGCAATTTTTGAAAGGTTACGGTTCGCCTTTAAGCGGATCACAAAGAAGCTGTCATAAGCTTCACAGAGATCGTAAAGTTCCGGTGTAGCGAACCCGCTATCTCCACGGACGAGAATATTGCTGACAGGAACCACTTGGTTATAATGCTCAAAAAGAGGCTCCATAAATGTCCCAACGCCATTAGACGTGTAGACATTGCCAGAACGAAGTTCTGCTTTTAAGAAATCTCCCGTCAAACCATCAAATGCGACTAACGGATGGTATCCATTGGTTCGATAATGAGCATTGTAATCAGTGTTTTCTTGATCTCCGTAAGTATCAGAATGGGTTGAATCCAAGTCAAAGATCATTTCTGTCGTATTTCTTGCCGACCGTACTTTATCAATCATGGCTTGGTTAAGATCTTGCAACTGAGAAATATTTTCTTCGCTTATGCGATCCCAGAATCGGGAAATCGAAGACTGCGAGGCA
>NZ_JBDGBK010000222.1:0-1191 GCF_040910045.1 Enterococcus sp. RTP21361st1_A6_RTP21361_211029
CAACGTCGTGATTCGCACCATCGTGCGGGAGGGAGGCGGGACGTCGCTCGGCGTGGGCGGAGGCATCACCGTGGAATCCGATTTCGACTTCGAGTACGACGAGACGATGCAGAAGGCCCGGGCGCTGCGTGAGGCCGCTTCCGTTGACAGGGGGAGCGTCGGCGAGTACAATCGTGGGCAAAACGAATAACTATCTTCAGGGCAGGGTGCGATTCCCTACCGGTGGTACAGCCCACGAGCCGCAAGGCATGATTTGGTGAGATTCCAAAGCCGACAGTACAGTCTGGATGAGAGAAGATGAAAGTACGTTTATGCTTCGTCGTACGCCCTGAAATGATGCCATATCATTTCAGGGCGTTTTCGTGTTCGCATGAACCTTCTTTTGTATGCCTTGGATAGCGTATGGGCGCAACATGCTTGGAGGCGTACATGGACGATGCGCAGTACATGGGACTCGCGATCGAGCTGGCGAAGCGAGGGGCCGGATACGTGAACCCCAATCCCATGGTCGGCGCGGTGATCGTCAAGGACGATCGGATCATCGGGCAGGGGTATCACGAGATGTTCGGCGGATTGCACGCCGAGAGGAACGCGTTGCGGCATTGCACGCAGTCGCCCGCCGGGGCGACGTTGTACGTCACGCTTGAGCCGTGCTGCCATTACGGCAAAACGCCGCCATGCACGGAGGCGATCGTGGAAAGCGGCATCGCAAGGGTCGTCGTCGGAACCTTGGACTGCAATCCCGTGGTGTCCGGCAAGGGCGTGCGCATGCTCGAGGACCACGGCATACGGGTCGATGTGGGGGTGCTGGCCGACGAGTGCCGGCATCTGATACGGGTGTTCAGCAAATACATCACCACGCATACGCCGTATGTCATCATGAAATACGCCATGACGATGGACGGGAAGATAGCGACCCATACCAATCAATCACGGTGGATCAGCGGCGAGGAGTCGAGGCGTCGGGTCCATCAGCTCCGTCGATCCGTCGCGGCGGTCATGGTGGGGGTGAACACGGTGATCGAGGACGACCCGTTGCTGACATGCCGCATGGCACACGGAAGGAACCCGGTTCGCGTCGTCTGCGATACGCGATTGAGGACGCCCCTCACCTCGCGGATCGTGCAGACGGCGAATGACGTCAGGACCTATATCGCCACCGCCTGCGATGACGAACGCAAGGCGGAGGAC
>NZ_JBDGBK010000223.1:0-1166 GCF_040910045.1 Enterococcus sp. RTP21361st1_A6_RTP21361_211029
ATGATAATCGAGATGCGGTTTTCTTTTATGGATAAGGGGCTGCGGACGTTTTCTTGGAGATAATCACGCAGCCCCCTACCGAAGTGAAGGGATAAATCATCGGAAGGGAAATTGTGGATGATAAGTTTCCGGCACATCATCGCGTTAGCCTGAGCGATGTGTCCAAAGCCACTCGGATATCCGTTGCCACCGTGTCTCGAGCCTTTTCTCATCCTGAGCGCGTCAACAACGATACATTGAGGACCATATACCGCGTGGCGGAGGAAATCGGCTATGTGCCGCGCAAAGGTTCTGCATACGCGCATGACGAGTCCAGCAAATTGATCGCCGTGGTGATCAACGACGTTGGAAACCCGGTATACGCGGAATTCGTGAAGAGCATCCAGCAGCAGTGTCGGAAGTACGGATATTCGATAATGATCATCGACTCGCAAGAGATGAGCTCGATCGAACGTATTATGTTGGGCCTGATGGAGACGTACGTTGCCGGCGTCATACTCGTCTCGTCGCGATTATCCGACGCGAATATCAAGAAGATGGCGAAGATAAAATCCTTGGTGCTTATCAACCGGGCGGTACAAGGCATCAAATCGGTGATTGCGGATACTCGTACGGGTCTGGAACAGGCCGTCCATGAGTTGCGCTCCCTGGGGCATGAGTCCCTAACCTATTTATCAGGGCCAACGGATTCATGGCAGAATATGGTCAGGAAGGAGACGCTGGTCAGCATATGCCGACAGAATGATATCGCTTTGAACTGCATACCATGTTCCGCTCCCACCTACAACGGAGGATTCGCCTGTCTCCCACAATTCTCGCAACATGCCACATCTGCGGTGATCGCCTATAACGACATCATGGCCATCGGCTTCATGACCGCGCTGGAGAAATGCGGAATGGAAGTCCCCGAAAAGGTGTCTGTTGTGGGAATCGACGACATTCCCATCAGCGGAATCGTCAATCCGACATTGTCGACGATTCATATCGATCGTGCGACGATCGGGAAAATGGCGGTGGATGAATTGGTCAGTCGACTGCGCGGAGGAAACCTCCATCGATTGCTGAAACCGATTATGCTGGACTCTCGTTTCATCGCACGTGGCAGCACCGGACCCCGGCGAGATTGAAAGCTATGGGCTAACAATCCGCAAGCGGAATGCCGATAC
>NZ_JBDGBK010000224.1:0-1154 GCF_040910045.1 Enterococcus sp. RTP21361st1_A6_RTP21361_211029
GGAGGAGACGATGGCGCGCGCGGTGCTCATCGCCCGGAAGACCATCGAAGAACAACGGAAGTAGTTGGACGAGCAGAAGCCGAAGGTGTTGTTCGCGGACGCTGTGGCCACGAGCAAGAGGAGCATTTTGATCGGCGAATTGGCGAAGATCCTCAAACAGAACGGCGTGAAGACCGGCCAGAACCGGTTGTTCAAACAATTACGTGAGGACGGTTTCCTGATGAAGCGCAACGGGAACCCGAACATGCCCACACAGAAGAGCATGGAACTGGGTTTGTTCGAGGTCAAGGAAACATCGATTGCCCATTCGGATGGTCATGTGTCGTTGAACTTCACGACGAAGGTCACGCCCAAGGGCCAGCAGTACCTCATCCAGAGGTATCTGGGCTGCACTCCCCTTGACTTGGAAGCGGGTGCGTGATGGCCGGTAGTCAAATCGAATCGTCTCTTGACGGCTGGCCGATCGCCAAGGTGGCGAGCTTCCTCGGTGTCTCGAAGGGCAGTCTCTACGTGTGGTCGTGCCACGACAAGTGGGGAGGCCGGTATCCGCCCGCGCCGAAACGCGTAGGCCGCAGGCTCGTTTGGAATCCACAGGAGGTCATCGACTACCGGGACCGGCGGTGCGCGATAAGCCGTAGGGAGCTGGTCCATGGCGAATAAGGGTTTCCCGGATTCGAAACCGGGAGAAAAGAGGTGCCGGCGTCGCACTGTCCAAGGTTCACGCCGGCACCAACATCACCAATCACATTGAAAGGAAAACAAGTGATGTCAGGACACAAGATTACCGGAATCCACGCCATCGGCGTCGAGATCCCGAAGGGAATGTCATTCAAGGAGCTCATGGAGCAGCTGCTTGAGGGAGGAGAGGCTGAGTTGGAGAAGGAGTTGGACGAGGAGACGCGCCAGCCGGAAACCGGCAAGTGCGATTGTCCGGCGTGCGATCCAGACAAGGACACCGTGGAGGAAAGATTGTTCCATCCGGTCGATCAGTGGCAGCACGCCGTCGATGTGGCCAGTGACGTGCATGACGCGGCCGGCTCTCTCGAACACGCGCTGTTCGAGCTGGGTGAGAACCAGTTGGCGTTCGATGCGTCGATGATCCTCAGCCAGTCGCTGACCCTGCTGCGTGACATCCAACGCAAGCGCAAGGAGGT
>NZ_JBDGBK010000225.1:0-1142 GCF_040910045.1 Enterococcus sp. RTP21361st1_A6_RTP21361_211029
CACTGCACCACTGCCAGCAGCAGCAATACCGCGCCCCACACGACAGGCGCATCCCTGAAATCACGCAACAGGCCACGCATCAAATCGCCTCCCGCCCATCAAGACCGGACGAATCGGAACCGACCTCGGCCAACACACCGTCACGCATCCGCGCGACGCGATCGCAGCGGACCGCGACCTCGGGACTGTGCGTGACCATGACCACCGCATGACCAGGACGATCCGCGAACGCGCGCAGCTCATCGACCACACGCCCGCCGGACTCGGTGTCCAACGCGCCGGTCGGCTCGTCGGCGAACACGATCTCGGGATCGGCGACGAGCACACGGGCCAACGCCACACGCTGCTGCTCCCCGCCCGACAGCAACGTCACGTTTTGCCTGCGCAACCCGAGAATCCCCAGACGGTCAAGCAGCCCGGCCGCGCGATCCCACGGATATTTCGCACCGCGCAGCGTGAACGGAAGCCTGAGGTTGTCCTCCACGCTCATCGAAGGCACCAGATTATACGACTGGAACACAAACCCCAGATGATCACGCCGGAACCGCGCCGACTGGGCACGGCTCATACGGGTCACCTCCTGTCCCAGCACCCGTACAGAGCCATCGGAGACGGACTCCAACCCCGCCAGACAATACATGAGCGTGGACTTGCCTGAACCAGACGGTCCCACGATCCCCGTCATCTGACCCCAACCGGCTGTGAAATCCACATGCCTCAGCACCGGCACCGTCTCACCCCTACGCAGCTCGAAACTCTTCGACAGCCCCGCGGCCGCGACCGGAGCCGACGCCATTGCATCGCTCCCCGTTCCCCTCAAATGTCGAACCATTATCCACCTTCCTCACCTGCGTATTGGACTTCGATACCCCCACTATCCATCGAAGAGACAATGAGCAGCAAGAAGACGTGCGAAAATGTCATCTAGAGATGACACCCTCAATAGGGGAAAATAATGCCAAAGATGATGGCACCTATAGAGAATGTCTCTTTTTATTGTTTTTAAGGACGGCGCAAGCTGCTGTTTTTGGCAAGCATGTAGTACAAGGGAACGGTTTTGAGAAGGTGGTCGTGTTTCCCTTCTCCAATGACATGGCCATTACTCAGGACATATATCATTTCGGCATTGCACACGGTGGTGA
>NZ_JBDGBK010000226.1:0-1136 GCF_040910045.1 Enterococcus sp. RTP21361st1_A6_RTP21361_211029
CTGGGACGATGACCCGCTGCCGGCCAAACCCGAGCCGACCGCACGCCCCTCGCCATCGGCGTGGAACCGTTCGCAGGCCAACCAGGACGCGAACGCGGCACTGATAGCCCACTACGCGGCCGAGGAAGCCGCCGAAAACCAATCACGGGAAGGAGTACTGACATGCTGACGCTCAAGGAAAGCACGCTCGTGCTGGCGAAGATTCGCGTCCACCACGGCAACGCGGCCATCACCGACTTGGAGGCTCGCACGTTCCACGAGGAGCTTCGCGCGGACATGACGCTGGGAGAGGCGTTGAAGGCGGTGAAGCGCTTCTACGCGGACAACAGCACGGGTTGCTGGTGCGGTTCCGGCGATGTGAACGCCATCGTGCGCAGGATGCGCAACGAGTCGAAGCCCTCTGAGGCGCAGATAGCGCGCGAATGCGAGGCGCGGGGCCTATCCGCGGACGAGGCGTGGATGTACCGCCGCCAGCGGATGCTCGGCAACGGCCCGGAGCAGGCGCAGCAGCAGGCGTTGACCATGCGCAACCCACTCGAACTGCCCGCCGCGCAGCCGAAGTCACGTTCCACGGCCAGACGGTTCGCAGGTGCCCAGAAGCTGGGTGCTGCCTCACTCGGCTCGATTCTGAGGGGCGCGTGATGGCCGAAAAGTTCCCGACCCCGCAGGAGCGTGCGATGGCGTGGCTGTTGGAGGCCACGGAGATTGGCGGCATGAGCCGGCCGGAGACCGCGCTATACGCCTATCAGGCCGGTTTCACGGCGGCGCTCGACTTGTGCATCGAAATCGAAACACGACTCAACAAGGAGGAAACCGATGACCATGCTGCTTGATGGTCGATTGCGTGATCTCGCGACGCAGACCCACCTGCTCGAGACGAAGGTGAGCTCTCTTGGCTGGATGGCCGGCGCCGGCGCGCAGACGTTGAAATCAATGACCCGCGCCCAGGCGCATCTCATGTTCGCCGAATGCGATCTGCTGGACGCGCTCGAAGCGAACGAAAAGAAGGAGAAAAACAATGAGCAGTGAGAAACCATTCTGGGAAGGCAAGACCTGCGAAGAGATGGCCGGACTGCACGTCAAGGCCACATGGAAGAACGGCACCATTGTTACTGGAGTGTTAGATGACACAGGAG
>NZ_JBDGBK010000227.1:0-1134 GCF_040910045.1 Enterococcus sp. RTP21361st1_A6_RTP21361_211029
CCGACGATTTGGAACCAGTTCGGCAATTGGGGGGTCAGATTGTTCCCCATAGCTCTCACGGTCGCGTTGCTTTGGCTCGGCATATATCTTTTCCGCCGGAATAGTCGCAAGTTTGCGGAGGTCATGTGATGGCTGAGAACAGTGCAGTGAAGAAATACGATTACACCAAGGCCCCGGTTGTGCTGTCGGCGTACCTTGTCTCCAAGAGCTTCAAGCTGCCAACGGAGCAGGCGACCGGTCTTAAGCAGGCTGTCATAAACTGGACCAAGGGCGTGAAGGGCTACAAAAAACAGACGGTACTCAAGGATGTCAGCTTTGAAGTCCATCAGGGCGAGTTCTTTGGCATCGTAGGTCGCAATGGCGGCGGCAAGTCGACTCTGTTGAAGCTGATTTCGCAGATCTACTATCCCAATGATGGCGAGATTCGGGTTCATGGCAAGTTGGTTCCATTCATTGAGCTTGGAGTTGGATTCAATCCTGAATTGACAGGCCGGGAGAATGTGTACCTTAATGGTGCCCTGCTGGGATTCTCTCGTGAGCAAGTCGACGCGATGTACGACGACATCGTCGATTTCGCGGAGCTTGATGAGTTCATGGATCAGAAGCTCAAGAACTATTCCTCGGGCATGCAGGTCCGACTGGCGTTCTCCGTGGCCATCAAAGCACAGGGTGACATCCTGGTGCTGGACGAGGTGCTGGCGGTTGGAGACGAGGCGTTCCAACGCAAGTGCAATGATTATTTCACGGAGATCAAAAAAGATCCGACCAAGACCGTGATTCTTGTCACCCATGACATGAGCGCCATCAAGCGATACTGCACTCGTGCCATGTTCATCCAGGACGGCGTCGTCGCCGCGATCGGCGACAGGGAGACGGTCGCCGAACAGTACACTCTCGCCAATCTGGAAGCGGAAGAGAGAAAGCAGGAGCAACGCAGGAAGATCGTTTCCGAAAACAAGGACGAGTACCCCAACGGCCTGAATGCCCGATGCCCGTTGTTGCGGACATACGGTGTCTCGCCCCTGATCCTTAAGAGTTCGGACACGTTTACGTTCGCCGTCGAGTATCAGTATGATGAACCCGGTGATTTCTATCTGGCCATCGCCATGCATGATGTTCGACGTGGCGGCATCA
>NZ_JBDGBK010000228.1:0-1123 GCF_040910045.1 Enterococcus sp. RTP21361st1_A6_RTP21361_211029
AGGCATACCAGGGCAATAGGTAAAGAGACCTTCTCTTTCGTGATTTCTTTGGAGAAGAGTTCGCAGATAAAAGGAATCAGCATCAGCATCAGCATTGAGACGCTTCTAGAGAAAAGCTGCTCGTCAGCCAGCGACCCAGCTGCGAAACAGGCCATCATGATAGATAATCCGACATAGTGTCGCGATAAATTAGTTTTTCTCTTTAAAATATATAATAAAATGAACAGGTAAAAAACGAATAACAACAAATCTCGAGCTCTTGAGATAATAGATGCGCTAACAATGTATGCTCCTTCTCCAAAATATTGCGTTGATTCGAGAACAAGGAGAATACCGATTCTTGAATATAATGCTGGAGAAGTAGTGGAATACAGCAGAACGCAAATGCCACGTTATGTTTCTTGTAGGTTGTCGACATGATATACAAAAGAGGAATCATTGCCGCAAACGGATGGATGAGAATCAACGGCAGATACAACAGAAGCGATGGGATATTAAATCTGTCTGAGAAATGATAAGCAATGCATATGGCAAGAAATCCCGCCATATAATTTCTGATTCCACTCACCCCTGCGTTGAAATTGAAGAGACACAGGAAACAGATAACACCGGCGATGAGGCTTCTTTTGTTCATTCCGTTGTTGGATTGTTTGAAGCAAAGATAGAATCCCGCGCCGATGTCCACCGTGGCCGCGAGAAGGGTGAGAAATCCATTCTCCGGCTGCAACGATATCAGGAACATGATGGCTCCAATAACAGGCGTGCTATTGTATCCGCACGCATCCATGAGATATCGCCAAGCGTCTCCCAGACCCGTGACAGCGAAGTTACGCACTTCATCGAGGGTATCGAAGAAACGAACTGTGTCCGTATACATGTTCGCACGTGGCGTCATCATGAAGCCAATAAGCCCGAAGAACAACGCGGAGAACACCAGCACGGTCTTTCGTTGCCCGGACGGAAGCAAAGCAAGCATTGCAATGGTGGTAAGCGTCAATGCCATATAACAAATAGCGAACACTGCCCCTCCTCTAAATTGCTTTGGCTGGTATGCCAACTAGGATGTTGCCGTCGGCGAAGGAATGCGTGACGACGGCGTTCGCGCCTATGGAGCAATTGCTGC
>NZ_JBDGBK010000229.1:0-1084 GCF_040910045.1 Enterococcus sp. RTP21361st1_A6_RTP21361_211029
AGATGGTGAAAGTACTGGTATTACAGGATTCTTGAAAAACAATTTTTTAATAGGTTAGTCAAAGTGTAGTCAGAGGCAATAAAAATTCTTTTATATCAATACTGTAAAGACTTTTCACAAGTATCAAAGAAATTCGTCGTTAATCATTTATTATCAGATGAAGCAAAAGCCCTTGTTTTCAAGGGCTTTTTTCTTTTGGTCAGGAGGGGTCTATCATTTGCTTTAATGCCTCATGCGCAAGTAAATAAGGCTGATCATGTAGCTGCATATTTTTTAACAGTATCCCGAAAATTGTCTTTTGCTCTGACTGAGGATTCGATTGAATCCGAAGAAAAGTTTGATTAGAATCTCGAAAAAGTCATGAAAGTCGATAAAAATTATGCTATACCTAAACAAAGATAAAAATTGAAATGAGGGATGAGGATGAAAGTCACTTATTTGGGTACTGCTGCGGCAGAACGTGTTCCAGCCATATTTTGTAATTGTAGGATCTGCCGTCATGCGATGGAGAAAAAAGGCCGGGAGATTCGGACCCAAACGCAAGCGTTGTTGGATGATGGCAAGCTTTTGATCGATTTTCCTGGGGACAGTTACCTGCACCGATTGAGTGGTCGAGTGGATTATAATCGCGTCGAAGCATTATTGCTGACCCACTGGCACTCAGATCATTTTTACGGAGAAGATTTAGCTTATCGAATGTCCGGCTATGCCAATGGGATCACGACTCAATTGGCTGTCTATAGCAATGCCTATGTGAAAGGTTTTTATGACCGAGCGTTCCAATTGGAAGGACGTTACGATGAACAACGCCTGACGTATCATCTTTTGGAAGCGTATCAAAAAACATGGATCAATGGCTATGAAGTGTATTCTTTACCGGCACAACATGGTCATTTTGCCGAAGATTGTTTTATCTATGTCATCAAAGATCCAACAGGCAAAACACTTCTCTATGGACACGATACAGGCTACTTGACGGAAGAGATGTTTGCTTTTTTAGAAGCAAATCAGACTGTAGACAAAGTCCATTTTATGGATGATGTCTACAGTCTTTTCTTTTATAATAGATTTATGAAAACGAATG
>NZ_JBDGBK010000230.1:0-1070 GCF_040910045.1 Enterococcus sp. RTP21361st1_A6_RTP21361_211029
CTGTGTGAAAAATCAATGCCTGTGCGCGCCAAAATTGAAGACGAGCAACAAGGCGAGCAGTAGCAGGTATATGCCGCCTGCGATCATGAGACGCGTCATTGCCGGTCCTCCAAATATTTTTCGGCGGCGTTGACGATCCAGCATTGCGCGTCCAATTTCTCAAGCTTCGCCAACTCGTATCGGACGGCCTCCGAATGGTCGTGCGACTGGTCGCCGTAGATCAGGCTGATGATCGTGTTTTTGATCGTGTCCCGGCAGAGCTCGTCCATACGGTCGTCGATCTTCGCCGTCCGCTCTCCCAAAGTCCGGGTTTTCGCGAAATGCTGGGAAAGCGGCGAATCGTATGGCAGGCGTTCGGGCCGCACGTGCGCGTACAATCCTGTCGCCAGCGCGTCCAACGCGCCCGGCCATATCCTGAGCAGCAAGGTGATGAGGGCGCACGCGCCACCCACACCCCCGAAACCAGCTAGAAAATTCTGCAACACATTGCATCTCCTTAAAAAATCAGTTTTGCAGTGGCATGAGGCCGCCGTACAGTGCCCTCATGCGTGGGACGAGCTTCTTGTATTCCTTCCAATCCGCTTGTGTCATCAGATTGATTGCCGAGAATCGCAGCGGATGATTCACCGGACACTTCAACTGGATGAGTTGCGCGTCATCCATATGAAAATCAAAACCAAGGAGTGTGTTTCCGCCTGTATTGTCATGAGGAAACAGACATCCACCAGTCCATAGTTTGTTGGCTATGTAGCAGATACCGTTCTCATACCATCTGCTACCTTCTGGCACTTGGGAAACCCAGAAGTTCAGATGGAGATCACCGGAGACCGGTTCTCCCAGTCGGATATCGGCACTAGGATTGACAGCGCCGCTGTTTGGCGTAATGAGTATGCCATCAGGGTCAACATGCTGCACGGTCGCCTCGTGTGTCGAGATGGCACTGTTCGGGAGCATCAAGAGTGGATTCGGAATCAGATTCGTTACCAGGCTCATGCCACCACCCCCAAAGGGGTCAGGCGAGCGGCATCGTGCCCCCGGTGAAATATCCGATGCCGTCGAGCAGGGTCTTG
>NZ_JBDGBK010000231.1:0-1068 GCF_040910045.1 Enterococcus sp. RTP21361st1_A6_RTP21361_211029
AGAGCTTCCTCTTGATCATGCGTAACCATTATGGTCGTGGTATGAGTTTCTAATTGCAGAGCACGGATTTCGTCCCGCAACTGCACACGCACCTTGGCATCAAGAGCCGACAAGGGCTCGTCGAGCAATAAAACTCGCGGTTTAGTGGCCAAAGCACGAGCCAACGCCACGCGCTGTTGCTGACCGCCTGATAGCTGCGCTGGATAACGATCTGCGTAATCAGCCAACCCCACACTAGCCAGTAGCTCAACGGCGCTGCTTTTCGCCTCTGTCTTGGCCACATGTCGTATGCTGAGCCCATACATGACGGGGAACAGCGAGTAGGCTTGAAACACCAGTCCGATGTCACGACGATTTGTCGGCACACCGCTCACATCAACATCATCCAGTAACACTGAACCCTGATCTGCGGCTTCAAAACCAGCGATTATGCGCAGCAACGTACTCTTGCCGCAACCCGAAGGTCCCAGCAATGCGACTAACTCACCGGAATGAATATTGAGGTCAAGTCCATTGAGCACCTTCGTAGTCCCGAAGGATTTAGTCACATTACGCAACGTGACGGATGTCCCCTGTGGTAAAGAACTCACAGCAACTGTCGTCATTTGTTTTCCTTACTACTGTATTGTGCGGTTTTATGTTTGCCAGTTCCTCCAACCATTGACAGCAGTCCAAGCAGTATCCATGTGACCATAATCGTGATGAAGGCCAACGCTGCAGCCGAGTGCGGATGCGCAGTACCAACCTGCGAAAGAATCACAGGAAATGTAGTCTTGAGCAAAAGCTGAGCAATAGCAAATTCACCTAAAACAATTGCGCATCCCAACAACGATGCCGACATGATGGCACTGCGAAGGTTAGGCAGGATGGCACGCACCAACGTGGTAACCGCACCTGCCCCCAATGATGAACTCGCATCCCAAAGCGTGCGCACATCAACAACCCGAATGCCCGCATCAAGGGAACGGTACACGAATGGCATTATCACCACCATATAGAGAGGAACTAAGCCCAGCGGACTATTTAACGCCTGAGGCAGGATGATGCGATACAAAGGCCCCACAGCAC
>NZ_JBDGBK010000232.1:0-1066 GCF_040910045.1 Enterococcus sp. RTP21361st1_A6_RTP21361_211029
TATATTTTAGAACAAGCAGTTAAAGCAGGTTTTGTAACAGAGGATAATTTGTATCTGGATTCTACCCACATCAAAGCTAACGCCAATAAACATAAGTTTACGAAAGAAATGACCCATGATGAAGCGAAAGCCTATCAGGATGAATTAGAAGATGAGATCAATCGTCAACGAATAGAGGCTGGAAAACGCCCTTTTACTTTGGACTTAGAAAAGGAAGTGAAGCTGAAAGAAAGAAAAATAAGTAAAGCTGATCCGGAAAGCGGCTACTACGTCAAAGGCGAACGAGAAAAACAATTTGCTTATTCTGCCCATACTTCATGCGACGACAATGGATTTATTCTTAGCACAATCATCACTCCTGGAAATATTCATGACAGTCAAGTCGCCTTTCAGCTCGTCAAACAATCGAAGAGACTTTTTCCTGAAATCAATTGTGTTGTCGCTGATGCTGGGTATAAGACACCTAAGTTTGTTCACTTTTTGACTCATTTGAACCTTCGACCTTGTTTGCCTTATTCAAGGCCCAAAGGGAAAAAGGGGCTATTATCAAAAAATGAGTTTCTCTATGACGA
The DNA here is from genome assembly GCF_040910045.1 of Enterococcus sp. RTP21361st1_A6_RTP21361_211029. Taxonomy (NCBI): domain Bacteria; kingdom Bacillati; phylum Bacillota; class Bacilli; order Lactobacillales; family Enterococcaceae; genus Enterococcus; species Enterococcus sp. RTP21361st1_A6_RTP21361_211029. The sequence continues at coordinate 573 of NZ_JBDGBK010000232.1, forward strand.
GTATTTTGATTGTTATATTTGTCCGCAAGATCAAATGCTCGCTTTTTCAACGGTTACTCGAGAAGGGTACCGAGAATACAAATCCAATCCAAAAGAATGTGTGAACTGTCCTCTGCTAAACCAATGTACCAAAAGTAAAAATCATCAACGAGTCATCACGAGACATGTTTGGGGAGATCTGATGGATGAAGTGGAACATCTTCGCCTAACAGATCTGAATAAATCAATTTACAAAAAACGGAAACAAACGATTGAACGAATATTTGCGGATGCAAAAGAAAAGCATGGGATGCGTTGGACCAAGTATCGAGGCTTGGAAAAAGTCGCGACGCATACGATGCTAGTGTTTGCTGCAATGAATTTAAAGAAATTAGCCACCTGGCTATGGAAAGGCAAGGAGCCTTTATTTTTTTGTTCAAAAATTCGAAACGAAGTAGATAAAAAGCTGTTCCAAGCTCGAGTTACGAGTTTGGAACAGCTTTTGTCTACAGTCT
>NZ_JBDGBK010000233.1:0-1041 GCF_040910045.1 Enterococcus sp. RTP21361st1_A6_RTP21361_211029
AGGATTCAATCAAGTTCGTAGAATAAATACTCTTGCGTATGGCCAAGGGGAAATCATAGAAAGTGAGCAAGTGATCGTTCGAAAGAATCGATTCAACCACTTTTGGATAGCTGGTTTTCCTTTTTTCCGCAAAAGCACCACGTGCTTCCAACGCCACCTCTTTAGATGAGGCTTGATACACCATTTTAAAATCATCACAGACTTCCTTACGATCATCGACACGCACTTTGTGACTGATATTACGGGAAACGTGTACACAACAATGTTGAAAACGAGCTTTGGGATAGAACCGACTAATCGCTCCTACCATCCCCTTTAAGCCATCCGTGATGAACAGGAGGACATTTTTCAAACCGCGCTCTTGAAGGTCCAATAAAATTTCCTCCCAAATCGTGATGGATTCAGTCGGTGCAATCGCATAGCTCAATACTTCCTTTGATCCGTCCGGGCGAATGCCAACTGCGATATGAATAGCTTCCTTGGCGACGGTTTTCCGCTTTAACGGAATATACGTTGCGTCCATATAAATAGCAGCATAACGGTCATGAAGCTCCCGCCCTTTAAACGCCGTTACCTCTTCTGTAAATGATTTTGTTATATTGGACATGGTTTGGGGCGTGTAGTAATGCCCATACATTTTCTCAATCAAGTCTGCGATTTCCGACATGGTAATACCTTTTCGGAAGAGGTGAATGACGGTCTCCTCTAACGTGTCATTCGTCCGTCTATAAGCAGGAACAGTCTGTTGCTTGAACTCACCATTGCGGTCGCGCGGAATCTGGAGATGAAGTTCCCCATACTCGGTCTTGACCGTACGGTCATAGGAGCCGTTACGAGAATTACCCGTGTTAAAACCAATGCGATCATACTTTTCGTAATCTAGGAAAGCCGTTAACTCCGTTTTGAGAAGCGTATTGACTGCTTTCTCCAAATGGACACGGAATAATTCATTCAAATCGCCTTTGTTCGCTAGAGTCTTTAGAATTTCTGTAGTAAAATCGTTCATAGGGAAGTCCTCTCTTCTGTGAATGTGTTGTGGTA